>DMLD01000208.1 GCA_003453515.1 Lachnospiraceae bacterium | reverse complement strand
TAGCATCACATACAAGGTCTGTGTTCAACGCCTCAAGTATGGTCTTTCCCTGCAAAATCTCTGCAGCCATGGCTGCCGAATGAGTCATACCCGAACAGCCTATGGTCTCAACGAGAGCCTCCTCTATCACACCGTCCTTGACATTGAGTGAAAGCTTGCAGCAGCCCTGCTGCGGTGCACACCATCCTATACCATGGGTAAAGCCCGAGATATCCTTGATCTCCTTGGCATGAACCCATTTACCCTCCTCAGGGATAGGTGCCGGCTCATGCTTTGCACCTTTGGCAACCGGGCACATCATCTCTACTTCTTTTGTGTAAATCATTGCTATCTCCTTTCATTAAATGTTTTTCGAAACACGAACATAGATAGATTATACTACCTCGCGATGATTTTTTCAATAAGTTTTCATTTTTTTTTAGTTTTCATCTTCTACGGCTATATCCTTTTCGCCCACCATGATACCGGTATGGTGCAAAAACATTTGACAAATCCCTGTCCTTCTGATATAGTAGGCATGCGAGCGGTATTCGGAAGAAACTGCATCGGAAAAGATAATGATGCCTGACTCCAAAAAGGGGGTGAGGCCATGAGAAGTATTTGTTTTATCGGCGCAGGGAAGGTGGCATGTACGGTAGGTAAGTACCTTGCAGAGCACGGCGTACCGATAAGCGGTTATATGGACACGGATATGCAGAGCGCGGATAGCGCCGCTGACTTTGCAGGAACGCGGACATATGAGGATATGTCATCACTGGTAGCCATCAGTGATATCATCTTTATCTCCACACCGGACGATGTGATCCTTTCAGTGTGGGATGACTTAAAAAACATGGATATCAAAGACAAGATAATAGGGATATTCAGCGGGTCACTGTCATCAGAAATCTTTTCCGGGATAGAAAGCACCGGCGCACACGGTGTTTCCGCCCATCCGATGTACGCATTCAGCGACAGATTTTCCGATTACCGACAACTTCATACGGCAAGGTTTACTCTCGAGGGAGACGATGTAGCAGTAGCCATCATACAGGATATGCTTGAGCACTTAGGTCACAAAGTGGTCGTCATCGATCCCGAAAATAAGACCCGATACCACGCGGCTGCATCCATAGCCTCAAATCTCATGATCGGCCTGTATGATCTGAGCCTTGACATGCTCACGGACTGCGGATTCACACATGAGGACGCGGTGTCATTTTTATCACCGCTGATCACGAAAAATGTCACGGCAATGCTCACAAGCTCACCTGCCGATGCGCTGACAGGTCCCATAGAGCGGGGCGATACCGAGACGATAACTCACCACCTCGAAGTACTTAGTCCCGATGAGAGGGATATCTATCTTCCGCTTGCAAGGAGACTGATTGATATTGCCATCAACAAAAATCCCGGGCGCAACTACGATGCTATGATAAAACTGCTTAATGAAACTACATGATCAGTATCTGCCTGGGCTTCGAGAGTTAACTGAGTTTGTGAACCGTAACAAATCATTATTGGCGGATACCTTACGGATCCGACCGGAAAGCGAGGAAATAATGGGAAAGAATAACACTGTGCTTACCTTCAAACAAGCCAAGGAAACAGGCGAAAAGTTGACGATGCTCACCGCTTATGACTACTCTACGGCAAAGCTCATAGACAGTGCGGGAGTAAACTCGATACTTGTCGGCGACTCTCTTGGAAATGTGATACTCGGTTATGAGGATACGATACCTGTCACCATGGAGGACATGATCCACCACAGTGCAGCAGTATCAAGAGGAACCAAGGATGCTCTGCTGATCGTGGACATGCCGTTTATGTCATATCAGGTCTCGGTTGAGGATGCGCTCATCAACGCGGGAAGACTTATGAAAGAGGGCGGAGCCGACGCCGTGAAGCTCGAAGGCGGACACAGGGTATGTCCCCAGATAAAGGCCATCACCGAAGCAGGTATCCCCGTGTGTGCACACATAGGTATGACTCCCCAGTCGGTAAATGCGTTTGGCGGTTTCAAGGTACAGGCAAAAAGTGAGGAGGCTGCCAAGCTCCTGATAGAGGAGGCAATTGCAGTTGAAGAAGCAGGTGCGTTTGCTGTTGTCATGGAGTGTGTGCCGGCTAAGCTTGCCGAGCTCGTAACAAAGAAGGTCTCCATCCCGACTATCGGCATAGGTGCGGGGGCAGGATGCGACGGACAGGTTTTGGTATATGCTGATCTGCTCGGTATGTTCTCCGACTTTGTGCCCAAGTTTGTAAAGCAATATGCATCTGTTGGACAGATAATGAAGGATGCAATAAAGGAATATATAAACGATGTGAAAAATTCTGCTTTTCCTGCAGATGAGCACACATTTAAAATAGATGATGATATCATAAAAAAATTGTATTGAAATTAACAGTTCCAAATCACCAAAAAGGAGAAATAATAATGGCTATCAAAATAGTTTCAACACCGGAAGATGTACGCGACATTGTAAAAGCCTGGAAAAAGGAAGGACTTAGTGTAGGCCTTGTCCCGACCATGGGTTACCTGCATGAGGGACATCAAAGCCTTATTAAAAAAAGCGTGGAGCAAAACGATAAGACGGTTGTAAGTGTTTTTGTAAACCCGATCCAGTTTGGACCCACAGAGGATCTCGCAACATATCCGAGAGACCTTGACCGAGATGCCAAACTTTGTGAGGAGACAGGAGCCGATCTGATCTTTCATCCGGAACCCGAGGATATGTATGCCGATGATTTTTGCACATATATAGATATGGACAAGGTCACCAAAAACCTGTGCGGAAAAACAAGACCCTCTCACTTCAGGGGAGTGTGTACGGTCTGCGGAAAGCTGTTTTTGATCGTTGCACCGGACAGAGCCTACTTCGGGCAAAAGGACGCACAGCAGCTCGCCGTCATCAGGCGCATGGTCAGAGACTTAAACTTCGACCTTGAGATCGTCGGCTGCCCTATCATCCGCGAAGATGACGGACTCGCCAAGAGCTCACGAAACACTTATCTTTCTCCTGCCGAGAGAGAAGCTGCCGTGATACTTCACAAAGCCTTGAGCGAAGGCAAAAGAATGATAGAAGAAGACGGTGAACTCAATCCCACCGTAGTCAAGGAAACCATCCGTTCCATCATAGACAGTGAGCCTCTGGCAAAGATCGACTATGTGGAGATAGTCAACTTTGACACAATCGAGCCGGTCGATATGATAATCGGGGAAATACTTGTTGCCGTCGCTGTTTATATAGGCTCGACAAGACTGATAGACAACTTTATCGTCATTGCCGGCGCCGACTGACATGACACAAAGCTATATCATAACTGCCGGTGCCGACTAAGCTGAAGGGTAATTTTACTGGTGCCGACGATATGTCGTTTCCTGAGGGAAAGCTGATATAAAGCGTCTTATTTAAGAAAGGAAGAAAATCATGCTGCTTCATATGCTAAAAGGAAAGATCCACCGCGCTACAGTCATCCAGGCCGAGCTCAACTATGTGGGCTCCATCACCATTGACCCGCTGCTCATGGAGGCTGCCGGCATACTTGAATACGAAAAAGTACAGGTCGTGGATATAAACAACGGATCCCGGTTTGAGACCTATGTTATAAACGGCGAGCCGGGAAGCGGCATGGTCTGCTTAAACGGCGCTGCCGCCAGAGAGGTAAGTGTCGGCGACAGGATCATCATCATGTGCTATGTGGAGCTGACTCCCGACGAAGCCAAGACCCATAAGCCTAAGGTCGTATTTGTTGACGATGATAATCACATGATCAAGCTTTCGGATGCCGAAAAGCACGGTCAGATCTCTTGAAAGGTGAATATACATGTTAAAAGGAAAGACAGTCATCATCGGAATATCAGGCTCTATCGCAGCTTACAAAATGGCTGATGTGGTATCTACACTTGTCAAAAACGGATGCGAGGTCTATGTACTCATGACTAAAAATGCAACCGAATTTATAAACCCCATCACCTTTGAGACTCTCACCTCTCACAAGTGCCTGATCGATACCTTTGACAGAAACTTCAATTACAATATAGAGCATGTGGCGCTTGCCGACAAGGCAGATGTTTTCTTAGCTGCGCCCGCAACTGCCAACATCATAGGCAAACTTGCAGGCGGGATCGCCGATGATATGCTGACGACCACTGCCATAGCCTGCCACTGTCCGAAGCTCATAGCCCCTGCCATGAACAGCAATATGTTTACCTCACCCGTAGTCCGGGCAAATCTTGAAGCTCTTAGGGGCTTTGGCTACGAGATCATAGAACCCGAAAGTGGACATCTTGCATGCGGCACAAACGGTCAGGGAAGGCTTCCGTCGACAGACATACTCATCGAGCATATCTGCTACGCTATGGAGTTTGAAAAGGATATGACAGGACGCAGGGTTTTGGTGACCGCGGGACCTACGAGAGAGCACTTTGATCCGGTGAGATATATCACCAATCACTCCACCGGAAAAATGGGTTATGCCATCGCCAAGGTCGCGATGCGGCGCGGTGCCGATGTGACCCTTATAGCAGGACCGACCGCTCTGCCCGATCCCATACACATGAACGTCATCCATGTTGAGACGGCACAGCAGATGAGTGATGCCGTGGAATCGGTATGTGATGAGATGGATATCATCGTGATGTCGGCTGCGGTATCAGACTATACCCCTGCCGTCAAGCACGATTCCAAGCTCAAAAAATCGGACGATATCAGACAGATAGAGCTAAAGAAAACAAAGGATATACTCGCCCGGCTCGGAAGCCGCAAAAGACCGGGACAGTTCATCTGCGGCTTTGCGATGGAGACCGAGGATCTCATAAATAACGCAAAGAAAAAGCTCTCCGAGAAAAATGCCGACATGATAGTTGCCAACAACCTCCATCAGGAGGGCGCCGGCTTCGGGGTCGACACCAATGTGATGACCCTCATAACAAAAGACGGCACCAACGAGCTCCCTCTCATGAGCAAGCTTGACGGCGCCGCCAAAATACTCGACACTATTGTATCTTTTTTCTGATATCACAAATGCTCGCGTCCGGTCTGACCGCGTCCGTAGACGCCGTCAAGTGCTGCGGCGACCTCACGCAGTCTGTCCACCACCTTAGCGGGTCCCATAACACGGATCCCCTCCACAAGCCCGGACAGCCATCCTACAAATATCTGATCAAGATCCACCTCGACGGTCACTTCAAAGTGCTCACCGTCGACCTCCTTTTTTTCAACATCGCTCCCGAACCTGTCAGTGACGTAGCCCTCGTAATCATTTCTGCATAACAGTGTTACATTCTGCATATCCGCCATGATCTTTCCTCCTTCCAAAATGCCGCTCCGTGCTTACGCATCGGTGTTCACGGTCGACACTCCTTATATTGTTTTGCTGTTAAGAAAACACTTTCCCATATTATATCACTCCTTTGGCTTCTTAGCAACAATTATAATGATTTTTACGCTTGACAGCGACCTGTATAAATGAGATAATCAATCCCATGAAAGCATATACCTACATACTCAGGTGCTCCGACAATTCTCTGTATACCGGCTGGACTTCAGATCTTGCCAAGAGGGTCGAGGAACACAACAGCTCCGATAAGGGAGCCAAATACACGAGATCCCGTCGTCCGTGCGAGCTCGTTTACCACGAGACCTTTGACGATGAGGACGGGAAAAAGGCACGCATTCTCGCCATGAAAAGAGAGTGGTATATAAAAAACAAAATGACTAAAAAGCAAAAGGAGACAATGATCATGAAAAAAATCCACACAGACACGGCACCCGAGGCAATAGGACCCTACTCACAGGGTATCATATCAGGTAATCTTTTCTTCAGTTCGGGACAGATAGCCATAGATCCAAAGGTCGGAGATGTCACCGAAGCAACTATAGAGGGTCAGACCAGACAGGTCATGATCAATCTCGGTGAAGTGCTGAAGGCTGCGGGCTGCAGCTATGAGAGCGTTGTCAAGACAACCTGCTTTCTCGCCGACATGGATGACTTTGCTGCTTTCAACGAAATATACGGTGAGTACTTCACATCCAAGCCCGCGAGAAGCTGTGTAGCCGTCAAATCCCTTCCAAAGGGAGTTCTGTGTGAGGTCGAGGTCATAGCCGAGCTTATATGATCGTTCGCACGAGCTTGGGCTTGTAGCCCTCTCTTTTGAGCCTTGCCATGATCTGATCCCTGTGATCGGTGCCGAAGCTCTCTATGGTTATGCGGAGCTCGACTGCGGCATTTCTGTTGATGCTGACAAACTGGTTATGCTCAAGCTTTACGACATTACCCTGTTCCTCGGCAAGTATGCCTGCGACACTCGCAAGCTCACCCGGCTTGTCGGGGAGCAGTACGGATACGGTAAATATCCGCCCTCTCTGGATCAGTCCGTGCTGCAGCAGTGACGACATGGTTATTATATCCATGTTGCCGCCGCTCAGTATAGAGACTGTTTTTTTATCCCTGAATTCCAAATGCTTTAGTGCCGCTATGGTCAAAAGTCCGGAATTCTCGCATACCATCTTGTGATTTTCCACCATGTCGAGAAATGCGTCTATCAGCTCGTCATCCTCGACGGTTATGATCTCGTCGACATTTTTCCTGACATATTCAAAGGTGTTTACTCCGGGCGTCTTGACGGCTGTTCCGTCCGCTATGGTCTGAGCTGTCTTCAGCGTGACTATACGTCCCATCTTGATCGACTCCTGCATGCAGTTTGCCTCGGCAGGCTCCACACCTATGACCTTTATGTTGGGATTGATCAGCTTTGCCAGCGTGGACACTCCCGACGCCAGACCGCCTCCGCCGATGGGGACAAGTATATAGTCCACTGTCGGAAGCTCCTTGATGATCTCCATCGCTATCGTTCCCTGTCCGGCTGCAACATCGATATCGTCAAACGGGTGGATAAATGTATAGCCGTGCTCGTCTGCCAGTCTGTACGCCTCCTCACAGGCATCATCATACACATCCCCGTGAAGTATGACCTCTGCTCCGTAGCCCTTGGTGCGGTTCACCTTCATAAGCGGCGTGGTGGTCGGCATAACTATGACTGCCTTTGCTCCGAACCTCTGCGCGGCAAACGCCACTCCCTGCGCATGGTTACCCGCAGACGCCGTGATAAGTCCTCTTTCTCTTTCCTCTTTAGAAAGTGTTGATATCTTGTAATATGCCCCCCTGATCTTGTAGGCTCCCGTGTGCTGGATGTTCTCGGGCTTTAGATAAACCTTGTTTCCGTACATCCCCGAGAAAAATTCACTGTATACAAGCGGCGTCGGCGATACCACCTCCGATACCTTCGCAAAGGCATCCTCAAACTTTTCAATTGTCAGTTCATTTTTGCTGCTCATCATTTATCCTCCACTTATTTTTCAGAACGATCGTTTTTTATTATAGACTCTTTCGGATATTTTTTCAATCCTTTATAATAAGGAAATGAAAAAAAACTATACATTATCAGTATTATGTGATATATTGTGTACATGAAAAGCATATCGGAGCTTTCCCCGGGAACATGCCTATCATGGCTCTTCCCCGGGGCGCGAGGCGGAAAGGCAAGGGTATAATAATCATGTATATGTCTAAAAATGTCCACATTCTTTCGAGAACTATTTTTGCAGCCACTACGGTATATGTACTGGGTTCCGTGGCTATGGCTGTCATACGTATGTGCATCAGAGATAACTCCGGACTTCCCGACATGGCAAATGATACCATCTGGGGGATACAGCTTGCGTTGGATGCCCTGATGATAATTGCAACTGCTCTTATCTTTTGGTTTGCCAGAAAAAAGATGCATTATTATATGGATCTTATAGATGACAGTGACAAGACGGAGCTTGGGCGTCTTCAGGAGGACAGCTTCGGCGACAACCTTTCGGCACTTCCCGCCAGAACGATATTGAATCTGCTTGAGATCTGGGCGGTGATAACCGTAGGCATGAGAATTGTCCATCAGGTGACATCGATCATGTACAGACGCTTTGCGGGAGACCTGTTTTCACTGTATACATCCGGTGCTATCAAGGGCAAGAAAAAGCTGATCTCCATCTATAACACAACTCATGGGTTCAAGTATCTTGTCATGATGTGCGCGATACTTCTCGGCGTGATCGTGACTGCGATCTATCTTCACGACCGCATCCTAAAGATCTTTTCTTTGATTGTAACTGCAGTATTTATCTACTCCTTTGCATTTTTAGATATGCAGAAAATGCATATGTTCGGTCATAATATAGGTATAGTGTGGACGTCCGTTATTTTTCACCTTATCGAGACGGTCGGTCTTGTTGTCTTTGCCATATATCTGCGAAAAAAATATCGCGGAGTGTGATGATCATCAATAGCAAAATGGAGTTGAAATATAATTTTGAAACTGTTTCATAAAGCGGTCTAAATTCCGGATTTTTTCTGGAAAAGCTGAATATCACTGTGGATAATTAGCATGGCAAGCTATGAAAATGCGTCTTTTGACATCGTTTTCATTTGCTGTGCTTTTTTTTTGCATTCTCTTTTGCTATCATACACATGTCAGATGCATTGGCGATGTTGCAGGCTTGCCATGTGATCTGACGGATGCAGTCCGGGTCTGCAGGCGGCAGGCAAAATGTAACTGATTTACATGTAGAATGGAGGTTGAGTCATGACATCGATTAATATCGAAGTCGAAAACATTGCGATCATTGAACCAAGAAATGGGGCAGCGAAAAACGTGAGCACCAAAAAGAAGACATCAGGCGGAGCAAGATCAGTGATTAACGGGATACTGAAAACCGGAATCGTTTCCTGGCTGATACTGTTGGGCATCTGGCAGCTTGCATCCATGTTCAATCCGCCTGAATTTCTCCCAAGCCCTCTAAAAACTCTGGAGGGATTAAAAGAAGTCTTTGACAGCGGAGTACTGATGCAGGACATCGGGATCAGTCTTCAACGCGTGTTCATCGGATGGGGAAGAGGAATAATCATAGCAATACCTATAGGACTGTTGATCGGTGCATTCAAGCCGGTCAGGATGCTGGTTGAACCACTGATAAACTTCTTCAGATTTGTGCCGGCGATAGGATTTTTGACACTGTTTCTGATGTGGTTTGGAGTTGGTGAAGAATCAAAGACGGTACTTATCACTTATGCATCCGTTTTTCCTATAATCATTAACACAGTCGCTGCGGTAGGCGCCATCGAACAGACAAGATATCAGGCAGCCGATTCACTTGGAGCATCAAGATGGCAGAAGTTCATACATGTAACAGTTCCGGGATCGATGCCGGGGATGTTCACGGGAGTAAGGATCGGTCTCTCGGCCGCGATCATAGCCATCGTCGGTGCGGAAATGCTTGCTGCTGACTCAGGACTCGGGTATCTTATATTTACTTCGAGACTCTACTACAGGACTGACTGGATATTTGTAGGTATAGTCATCTTGGGAATACTTGGATTTGCTGCTGACAGACTGCTGCGCTTGATAGCAAAAGTATTGTTTAAGCACTATGGTATCACGGAATAATATGTTATTTGCAGGGGTAAAAAATACTGATCAGAGCATGGATAAGGAGATTAAAATGGCAGAAGATAAATTGATTGAAATAAACAATCTTCGGTTAAAATATGATACGAGCAGTCCTAAAAAGAACTTATTTTTCTCAAAAAACATCAATCCGGACGCGATCTTCAAAGGACAGGAAGACGCCTATGTACTCGATGATGTAAGTCTTGATATCAACAAAGGTGAGTTCCATATCTTTCTTGGTGCAAGCGGTTGCGGCAAGTCAACTCTTTTGAATATAATCGCGGGTTTCCTCCAGAAAACCGACGGTAGTGTGATGATCGACGGGAGAGAGATAACAAAGCCCGGAAGAGAGAGGGGCGTCGTGTTTCAGAACGCGGAGCTTGCCATCTATCCCTGGCTTACCGTTTATAAAAATGTGGAGTTCGGACTCAAGCTTCAGAAGGTTAAAAAAGCGGAAAGAAGGAAGACCGTTGATAATGCTTTGGAACTGGTCGGTCTGTCCGAACACAGAAACAAGTATCCGTCCGAGCTCTCAGGCGGTATGAAGCAGAGAGTTCAGATCGCAAGATCCATCGCATCAGATCCGGAGATACTGATAATGGATGAGCCGTTTGGAGCACTCGATGCACAAACGAGAAGGACACTTCAGGATGAGCTTATACGCATCTGGCAGCAGACCAAAAAAACAATCCTATTCGTAACACATGATCTGCAGGAAGCTGTCTATCTCGGACAGAAGATAAGCATCTTCTCGGCTGCACCAAATGCGCATATAGCAAAACAGATCGAAGTTGATCTTCCGTATCCGAGAAGAGCAGGAGATGCCAAGGTCGCTATGATCACAGCTGATGTGGGCACGGAGCTCAACAAGGCGATAAACGCACACGGAGAAGAGAGTGTGGACAAATCCGCATAAGCAATGTGACAACCGTAAAAAAAAGGAGAGAAAACAATGAAAAAATTTATCAAAAAGTATGGAAAGAAAATCATGAGCATGATGGCTGTTGCAGCTGTAGCATTTACAACTGTTGTGGGGACGACAGGTTGTGGTGCAGGTACGAGCAGTGCAAACACACAATCAGGAAAGACAAGTTCTTCCGATAGCGTTGATAACGGTGCATCCGATGCGGGTAGTGGAGATCTGACCACGCTCAGATTCGGCGTCATGACAGGAAATATCGACCATCTGATAACCGCCATCGGAACCGAAAAGGGTTTTTTTGAGAAAAACGGTATCGATCTGAAGGTTACAGAGTATGCTGCCGGGATCAACACGGTAGATGCTCTCACCATGGATCAATTGGATGTTGGTATAGCTGCAGACTTTGCAATCTTAAATCGCATAGGAAACGCCGCAGGTTCAGACCTCAAGATCACAGCCAACTACGCCAACGCAGGTGGTGCCCAGCTTTATGTAAATCCCGAGACCGTAAAGGATAAAAATGATCTGAAAGGAAAAAGGATCATAAATCTTCCCGGAGTCATCTACGAATATTGGAACGTGCTTACTGCTCAGAAGCTCGGCCTTGGCGAGGGTGATTATACATTTGTAAACGTAGATTCACAACCAAGCGCGGTTGTAGTTGCCAGCCAGGGAGACGGGGATGCGTTTTGGGCAGGCGGCGAGGTCGCAGCTCAGCTTGCGGGATATGGATGGACACCGATAATGAGTCTCGATGATATAGGTGCGACTACCACCCTGTTCTTTATTGCAAGAGAAGCATATGCAAAGAATAATGCCGAAACATTGAAAAAATTCTACGCAGGATTCTCAGAAGCGATAGATTATATAAGTACCAATCTTGATGATGCGGCGAAGATCGTTGCTGCTAAGGCAGGGCTTTCAGAGGACAAATTCAAACAGCTTGTAAGTGCTTATGATCTCGGAATCCAGTTTAAGAAATCAACCTTTGATTATCTTGACGGAGTAAACAAATGGCTTAAGGACAACAGCTATTACAAAACGCCGTATGAGACCAAGGACATTTTGTTCCTTGATGCAGCCAGAGAAGCATATTCTGATAAGTTTGAAATCTGATTTGATATCCGGATTTGATATCTGATGGAAATAGTATATGGAGGTTAACATGAGTATACCTGTATTGAATGCTGATAAAAAAGAAGCAACCGAGTTTACACTCAGTTCAAATAAAAACTTCGCGAAGTATCTTGATATAAACACCGATGATTGTCATGTGGACGAGCTCGATCTGGCATCTCAAGGATGTATCCTTCCACTCAAAGATCTCAAGATAAAACATGATACTACCGATGAGCTTGCATGGGATGTGGCTGAATATCATTTTTATGAAGGAAATAAAGTATCTGATACAATCAATCCAAGTCTTTGGATAAACGGGAAAGGGAATTCTTATGCAGGCGTATTTGAGGTACTTAAGGACAAAATATATCAGGTAAGAGGAATAGATATAGCCAATCTCTCAGCTATCAGAGGCAAGACCGGTTGGATCATACAGGATGTCATGTCAACTGTCGAGACTGCAAGAGTCTCCATCGAACTTCTGGAGAAGGCTCTCGGTGAAAACATAAAGGATAATATAAAGGCTGTTATCATCAGTCATTCTCACGGTGATCATTACGGTGGTATACGAGGCGTTGTAAGAGAAGAGGATGTGGGTCCTGATGAAGATACACAGATACAGATATATGTTCCTTGTGGCTTTGACGAGGAGTGTGTCAAGGAAAACATCTTTGCAGGATTTGCCATGGGCAGAAGGGCTGATTATCAATTTGGAACCAGCCTGGAAAAAGGACCAAAGAGCTTTGTGTCTTCCGGTCTGGGACTTGCATTGCCAAAGGGTACATCAAGCTTTATCACACCAACCAACTATATTCGCAGCAACGGTCCTGTGATCATAGACGGAATAACCGTGGAATTTCAGCTGACTCCCGGTACCGAAGCCCCTGCTGAGATGAACAATTATTTTGCTGATTATAAGGCCTTTTGGATAGCGGAGAACTGCTGTGGTACACTGCACAATCTCTATCCGATCAGAGGTGCCCAGCTCAGAGATTCTTCGGCATGGACCGGTTTTATACTCGAGGCCATGACAAAGTATGCCGACAAGTCGGTTGTTATCTTCCAATCACATAACTGGCCTCATTACAACACCGAAGATGATCCGCATGTCATAAGGAAATATCTGTTAAATAATGCTGCAGTATATAAGTACATACATGACCAGACTCTTTTGTATGCAAACCGGGGATACACCGCAAAGGAAATAGCAAAGAAGCTAAGTGTGCCCGATGGTCTGAAGCACAACTTTTATGCCAGACCATACTACGGCTCCATACCTATAAATGCTCGTGCTGTCTATACCAAGTATCTCGGATTCTTCAATGGTAATCCCAACGATATAGATCCGCTTACCGAGCTTGAAGAAGCATTTACTTTTGTCGAATATGCCGGACCCGTAGAAAAAATACTTGAAAAAGCTTATACGGATTTTGAAAAGGGTGATTACAGAAGAGCCGCTTACGCGGCAGGAAAGGTTGTCATGGCCTATCCCAAAAACGATCAGGCAAGGTATCTGACTGCTGATGCATTTGAGCAGCTGGGATATACTGCCGAGTCATCAGTATGGAGAAATGCCTATCTGCAGGGAGCCCTGGAACTGCGTATAGGAGTGACCGATGCGATCGGCAAGGTCGGAGCGATAGCAAAGTCGGATCTTACCAGATGTATGTCGGCGGAGCTTCTGCTAAGATACATAGGTATACTCTATGACAACCACAAGGGTTCCGAAGAAGAGCTTGAGATAAAGCTCGAAGTCAAAGAAAATACCTATGGAGATGATACGACATCAACATTTATATTGAATATACACGCAGGTGTAGTGCTGACCTATCCTATTGATGAAAATGCTTCAGAAAACAGTATAGAGGCATATGCAAAGCTTACTAAGGCTGAACTGTTTGCACTGATAGGAAAGCAACTTGATACAGTGAAGGACAAGATAGATACCAACAGTTACGAACTGCTGAAAAGAGTGGAAAACAATCTTGTAAATATAAGTGATCTGGGACATTTTCAGATGATAGTTTCAAACGATAAACCCGAATGAGCAGACCATGTGAAAGGAGAATATATGTCACATAACAGAAGAATCGGACACGCTGTTGATCCGACAGATTTTGAAGGATACGCAGGCTTCACGATGAAGGATTCGTATCTGAAATATCGCAAGGATGATATCTCTGACAAAAAGATAAATGTTGTATATATTGTTTTGGATGATGTCGGCTTTGCTCAGCTTGAGGGTTTTGGTTCCGATATCCATACTCCCAATATTAAAAAGCTTGCCGGTAGAGGTCTCAGGTACAACAATTTTCATACCACAGCCATATGTTCCGCTACGAGAGCATCGCTTCTGACAGGAGCAAATCACCACGCAGCCGGCGTTGCAACCGTTATAGATACGGCCACCGGATATCCCAATTCTTTGGGGCACCTGGATCCTCAGTATGCAACCATAGCCCAGATCCTGAAGGAAGAAGGATACGCCACCTTCGCAGTTGGAAAGTGGCATCTTGCTCCGTTGGAGGATGCATCGGATCAGGGACCTTTTGACAACTGGCCTCTGCAAAAAGGCTTTGATAAGTTCTACGGATTTATGGA
>DMLD01000078.1 GCA_003453515.1 Lachnospiraceae bacterium | reverse complement strand
GGCGGTGTCTTAACCGCTTGACCATGGGGCCGTCAAAGGTGACCAGCACACTTGACTATATTACCACAAGCGGTTTAAAAATGCAAGTAAAATTTGAAGAAAATCACTATTATTCTGCTGATGCGTATACCTTGCCGTTTTTGGGGTCGATACCCTTTCGCTCCATGAGCTCGGAGACCGTAAGCACATCGTAGCCGTTTTCCTGGAGCCACGGGATGACAAGCTTTGCTGCCTCACATGAGGTTTCGTGTATGTCATGCATCAGTATGATCGAGCCGTCCTTGACCTCTTTCTTTACGACCTTCAGAACCGCCTTAGCCTTTTCCTCGGGCTCGTATTTGTTGATGTCCTTCCAGTCGAGTGTATCCACATCCCAGATGATCATGGGATATTTGAGCTTTCTTCGCATCTCGTCACTTATCGCACCGTACGGCGGACGTACAAGCTTTGGAGAGTAACCGTCCGTGAGCTTTTTGACGATCTTGTTTGTTTTCTCTATCTGTGAGTTGACATCGCTCATCGAGAGCTTGGAGAGCTGGGGATGATCCCAGGTGTGGTTGCCGACCTCGTGTCCCTCATCGACCTCGCGCTTAAGTATCTCCTTGTTTATCTCGCAGCGATAGCCGCATACGAAAAATGTAGCGTGAGCGTCGTATTTTTTCAAGGTGTCAAGCAGTCCGGTCGTTCCCTGTATACCCTTGTCCTCCTCGACGCTCTTTGGTCCGTCGTCGAAGGTAAGTGCAACTGCCTTTTCACGGTGCTTTGGCGTCGGCTCGGGCGTTGGTACGGGTTTGCTTGTTGCCTGGGTGACAGCGGATCCCGATGCCGTCGTCTCTCCGGACTCTCCGTCAGCGGCGATACGTGATGCCGCGTTATCAGCTGCCTCCTGCTCGCCTGCCCTGAAGAGCTTCGGTATCAGAAAGAGAAGTATTATGGCGCCGATGAGACACGCTCCTGCGCCTATCAGACGTGGTATATTCCACCTTGAGCGCTTGGTCTGACGGGCAGACCCACGATTTCTGCGATCGTACGCGCTTCTGTTATTTCGACTCATATATAAGACCTCCCATATCACAAATCGTCAGTGTTCTCGTTCTTGGCATTTTTCCGAAGCTTGCGCCTTGTTTTTCTGTCAGGATAGGTGGGCGATGACGCCGTGTATACATATGCCTCGGTCGGCAGTCCCTTTTTCCTGAGATGTCGATCCATGAATCTGGTTATGATTCTGTAGATCATGGCAAATACCGGAACACCTATAAGCATGCCCACTATGCCGAACATACCGCCGAACGAGATGATCGCGAACAGTATCCAGAAGCTCTTTAGTCCGATCGAGTCGCCGAGGATCTTCGGGCTGATGACATTTCCGTCGATCTGCATGAATACGATGATGCCGACGAGGAAGATCAGGGCTTTGACCGGGCTTATCACGAGTATCAGAAGTGTGCTCGGTATGATGGCGATAAACTGTCCGAAAAACGGGATCAGGTTCATCACGGCAACCAAAACTGAAACAAGGGTCGCATACGGTATGCCGACAATCCACATGAAGATAAATGTCAAGATGCCCACGAACAGCGAATCGATGATCTTGCCGGTAATGAACTCACCAAAAACATGATGCGTCTCCGAACAAACCGTCATGATCCTTGTGTACCATTTTTCATTAAAAATAGCAGCGAGCAGCTTTCTCGTCTGTGCGAGGAAGTTCTCCTTGTCGCAAAGCAGGTAGATCGAGATGATCAGTCCTACGAAGAAATCCAGGACTATACCGGCGGCACTCATGATACCGGAGGTGAGAGTTCCCAGGATATTGGCGGAGGGAAGCAGGTCGTTTTGCAGCCAGTGGATCAGTTTTCCGTAGGCACTGTCCATGAACTCGAGGATATTGGGACCGATGCTCGGATGATCGGTGGCAAAGTCCCGGATCCAGGTCTGGATTGATTTGTAGTAGAACGGCATGTTCTTGGTCAGTGTTGCTATCGTGTCGATCAGCTGAGGTATAACGAGCACCATCAAGCCTACGATGATGGCGAGCATCAGTATGATCGAGATCGAGACGGAGACTCCTCTGGCGAGCCCCTTTTTCCCCTTAAACAACTTCAAAAACACTTTATTTTCGAAAAATCTCACGACAGGACTGATCAGGTAAGCGATGATAAGTCCTATCCATACGGATGAGAGGGCGCCAAAGACACGCCTGACAAGCGCCAATAGAAAACCTATCCTTGTGAATAGTGAAAGAAGCAGGGCTACCAAGGACAGCGATATAAATAGTGTAAGTCCCAGATAGAAAAACTTCTTTTGTTCATCATTAAGTCGTTTCATCGTACAGTCCTCTCTGTTATACGTATATTATTCATTATACTGTATTTCTACATTATGTTATATTCCTCCGGCAGACATCCGCGCAGCAGCAGACATCACAGTGAGCGCGTCTTGCGGTACACACCGCTCGTCCGTGCAGCACAAGGCGGTGGCAGAAGTCGTTTGATCTGTCAGGTGGGAGAACCTTCCACAGCTGATCCTCCACCTTTTTGGGATCCCTTGATCCGTCTGTCAGTCCCATGCGTCCGGTGATGCGGATGCAGTGGGTATCAGTAACTATGGCGGGTCTGTGATAAATATCTCCGAGTATCAGGTTGGCACTTTTTCTACCCACTCCGGGGAGAGACAGAAGCTCATCCATGCTGTCGGGAACCTGACCTGAGTATTTTTCAAGGAGTAGCCTCATGGCTGCCCTGATGTCTTTCGATTTGCCCGGACCCAGCCCGCAAGGACGGATCATGTCGGTAAACTCATCCGGATCGGCACTGGCGACTGATTCGATTGTGGGGTATTTTTTGAAGAG
>DMLD01000126.1 GCA_003453515.1 Lachnospiraceae bacterium | reverse complement strand
TATCCGGTGTGTTTGAACACAGAGTACTAAAGCGCAAGTCGCCGCTGTTCAGAGGCTTTGACGATGTGTTCTGGATGCCTCATTCCAGACTATTTACCGTGCCGGAGGACAAGGTCGATGCCATTGATGACCTTGAAAAAATGGCGGTTTCCGAAGAGGCGGGTATTGCGATATTAAAGAGAAAAGACTCGTCGCAGTTTTTCTTTATAGGACATCCCGAGTATGATTCACTGACGCTTGCGGGTGAATACGAGAGAGATACGATACGGGGTATCGATCCCAAGATCCCGGCGCACTATTTTCCGGATGATGATCCGACGAGGAGACCCATCGTCCGATGGAGATCCGCGGGACAGCTGCTATACAGCAACTGGCTGAATTATTATGTATATCAGAGTACGCCGTATGATGTATCCGCGATAGACGGAAGCGAGGAGCACGCCGGCGATGATTTCGGAAATGACGAGAACGAGGTATAATGATAGGAGATCGATAAAATGATTAAAGCGGGAATAATCGGTGCAACAGGCTATGCAGGACAGGAGCTGGTAAGGCTGCTTCTCGGTCATAAGGAGGTCGAGATAGTATGGTATGGTTCGAGGTCTTATGTTGACCAGAGGTTTGCTTCTGTTTTCGGAAATTATGTAAAGCTCGTTGATGATGTGTGCAAGGGCGATGATCTTGATAAGCTCTCCGAGGAGGTCGATGTTATTTTTACCGCGACGCCTCAGGGATACCTTGCCGGTGTATTGAATGAGGATATCCTTTCCAAGGTAAGGGTCATCGATTTGTCAGCCGACTACAGGATCAAGGATGTAAAAAGATATGAGGAGTGGTATGGGATAAAGCACGGAAGCCCCGAGCTCATAGATGAGGCTGTATACGGTCTTTGCGAGATAAATCGCGAGGATATAAGGAAGGCGAGGCTTATAGCCAATCCGGGCTGCTATCCGACGTGTTCAACGCTCTCCATCGCCCCTCTCGCAAAAAGAGGGTGGATAGACCTTGGCACGCTTATCATCGACGCAAAGTCCGGCACATCCGGAGCGGGACGCGGAGCAAAGGTGCCTAATCTGTTTTGTGAGGTAAATGAAAATATAAAGGCTTACGGTGTTGCAACGCACAGACATACGCCGGAGATAGAGGATCAGCTTTCTTATATAAGCGGTGAGAATGTCGTGCTCAACTTCACGCCGCATCTGATCCCTATGAACAGAGGTATACTTATCACGGCATATGCCAATATAGTGGGAGAGCATACGGAAGAAGAGCTGAAGAGTGCTTATCACGAGGACTATGATGATGAATACTTTGTAAGGGTGCTTGACGGAACGGTCCCGCCGGAAACGAAGTGGGTAGAGGGCAGCAACTTTGTAGATGTAAATATAAAGGCTGATCCAAGGACAGGGCGCGTCATCATGATGGGAGCCATGGACAATATAACCAAGGGCGCCGCCGGTCAGGCAGTCCAAAACATGAACATAATGTTTGGCTTCGACGAACAGGAAGGCTTGAGACTGATACCGATGATCCCCTGATAGATCCGCACTCATATGCAGACGAAAAAGTCCTGTTGCAATTATGCAGCAGGACCTTTTAATCATATGTGAGAGTCCTACTTATCGAAGCACCGGCGGCAGGAGTTTTCTTCCGAGGAAGTCTTTTTAAGACTGTCCGAGGAAGAAAAGCTCCGGTTGCGCCCGGTGCGTCCGTAAATTACAAATCTCGGTAGCAGCAGTGAAAGCTTAATTGTTCAACTTCAACGCCCTAACCTTGGTGGAAAGCCCGAACAGATTGATGAAGCCCTCCGCATCGTGATGATCGTAGAGATCACCGGTTGTGAACGAAGCGATATCCTCATCGTAGAGGCTGTACGGTGATGTGGTTCCCTGCTTGATGATATTTCCCTTGTAAAGCTTGAACTTGACCTCACCGGTCACATACTCCTGTGTTTTATCGATAAATGCGCATACCGCTTCACGAAGAGGACTAAACCATTTGCCCTCATATGTGATCTGGGCAAGCCTGTTACCCATATCAAGCTTGAGATCTGTGGTTTCACGGTCAAGGATAAGCTCCTCGAGCTGCTGATGAGCCTCATACAAAATGGTTCCGCCCGGAGTCTCGTATACTCCGCGTGACTTCATACCTACCACACGGTTTTCCACGATATCTACTATGCCGATGCCGTGCTTTCCGCCGAGCCTGTTGAGCTCTCTGATGATGTCGGCGACCTTCATCTTGTTTCCGTTTATGGATGTCGGAACACCCTTTTCAAATGTCATGGTAACCACTTCACCTTCCTCGGGTGCCTTTTCGGGAGTCACACCGAGCACAAGCAGGTGATCGTAGTTTGGCGCATTTGCAGGATCCTCGAGTTCAAGTCCCTCATGAGAAATGTGCCAGATGTTGCGGTCCCTGGAGTAGCTTGAATCTGCCGAGAAGGGAAGAGTGATACCGTGCTCGCGGCAATACTCGATTTCGGATTCTCTGGAATCAAGTGTCCATTTATCGGATCTCCATGCGGCAATTATCTTAAGATCCGGAGCAAGTGCCTTGATGCCGAGCTCGAAACGGATCTGATCGTT
>DMLD01000187.1 GCA_003453515.1 Lachnospiraceae bacterium | reverse complement strand
TTTAGCTTCAAAAAAATTTTTAAAATTTTTTGCAATAAAACTCTTATCCCCGTCGTTAGCATATATGAAACACAAAGAAAAAACATGTTTTTCAAATACAAAACAAACGAACGGAGGAAATCACCATGAAAAAAGAAAACATTGTTAAGATCAAAGCACTTGCACTTGGGCTCGTAACGACCCTGGCACTCGGATCACTCGGAAACATGGCAGCATCCCTTGCAAAGGAGATGCCGGCAAGCGGACAGTGCGGCGACAGCGTCAGCTTTACGATCGATGAAGATATGACCCTCACCCTTGCCGGGACCGGCGCCGCAGCCTACATTGATTTGAACGAGGATGAGTCGGACGACTTCTACGCAACAGACAATGCGGCAAAGATCAAAAAGATCGTTGTTGAAGAAGGTATCACAAGCCTTTGCTACGGACAGTTCAGGGCGATGGAAAACGTTACTGAGGTCTCTCTTCCATCAACACTTACAAGTATCGACGAAAAGGCTTTTCGCAACATGAGACGCTTAAAGAGTATCACCATACCTGCTTCAGTCACCGAGGCAAATAACATTTTTCTCAACAACGACGACTTAAGAGAGGTAACAAACTTATCTTCCATCGACATAAATGTAAAATGGAAAAATACAGGCCTCACATGGAAGGTCGACGGCAAAAAGACAACAGTGATCCCTGCCGGAAAGACCGGCGTGGCTACTCCCAATAAATACACTATCACATACAAGCTTCGCGGTGGAAAGCTCTCAGGTAAAAAGGTAAAGAAATACACCTACGGCATGACACCGACCAAGATTCCCTCTGCAAAGAAAAAAGGTTATGTATTTGCAGGCTGGGGAACAAGCAAGTACGACTTCGGCAGATACAAGGGAAGCATATCGGGACTTGTCGGAAATGTTAAACTCTTTGCAGTATATGAGAAGGTAAGCGTTGCCGCAAAGGGTAAAAAGATAAGCGTTACTCTCACACCCTTTGGCAGTGTTAAAAGCACGGCAAATCTCTACGTAAAAATAGCGGACAACAAAAAGATGGATGACGCTACGGTATATTACTACAGATCATGGGATCCCGACAGCACTCCCGAAAACATCACCTACAAAGCCGGAAAGAAGTCTGACGTGATGACATTTAAAAATCTTAAGAAAGGCAAGACCTACTATGTAAAGGTCGGTTACAGGTATGACCCTGACGGAATCTTCGAAGACTACTTTAAACCTTTCTATTCAAAAACTGTCAAGCTATAAGGAAACGCTGATTTAATCGGTGTATCCTTAATACTTTCATTGTCATCCATAAAACACATATATGAGAGAAACGAGACGCCCGTCATACAGGCGTCTCGTTTCACGCTTTGAAAATTCGTGTTCACATCTTTATCTTGAAGTCTCTCTCGGCAGCTCTCTTCAGATCCTTTTTTTTGATGTCCTCGCGCTTATCATAGAGCTTTTTACCCTTGGCAAGTGCTATCTCGACCTTTATCAGGCTGCCGCTGAAGTATACCTCCATGGGTATGAGCGTGTAGCCCTTTTCCTTTATCTTGCCGATGAGCTTTCTTATCTCTGACTTGTGCATAAGCAACTTTCTGGCTCTCAACGGATCTCTGTTAAAGATATTTCCCTTTTCATAAGGACTTACATGCATTCCGTAAAGCATGACCTCGTTATTTTTATCAATCCTGACAAATGCCTCGTTCAGGCTGCAGTGTCCCATCCTGATCGACTTGACCTCTGTCCCGACCAGCTCGATACCGCACTCATAGGTCTCCTCAATGAAGTAATCGTGTCTGGCCTTTTTGTTGTTAGCAATAAGCTTTCTTCCGGTTCCCATATTATCACAGCCCTTCTAAAACTATCTAAAACTCATGATAAGTATATCCTTAAGGAAACGCCGATATATCGTAATTCCTTAATTCTTATCATACATCATAAAGTCGATCGTGCGCATATTTATATCGACCCTTATCACCTGTACGCTTACCTTTTGCCCAAGCCTGTAGACCTTGCGCGAACGATGTCCGACGACCCTGAACTCCGACTCCTCGTAGTCGTATCTGTCGTCCCTCATATCCGAAAGCCTGACCATTCCCTCGATGGTATTGGGCAGCTCCACATAAATGCCCCAGCTCGTGACTCCGCTTATGACACCATCGTAAACATCGCCTATGTGATCCTCCATATACGAGACCATCTTCAGCTTGTCGACCTCGCGCTCAGCCTCATCAGCCCTTCTCTCGCGCTCCGAGCATTGCTTAGCCACGCCCGCAAGCTTATCAGAATAACGGCTCATCCTCTCGGGCGAGATGCCCCCGTGCCTGTACTCCTTGAGTATCCTGTGGATCTGGAGATCCGGGTACCTTCTGATCGGCGAGGTAAAATGCGTATAGTACTTTGCCGCCAGTCCGAAATGCCCGTCGCACACCGTCCTGTACTCGGCTCTCATCATGGCTCTGAGCGTAAGCCTTGTCAAAAAAGCCTCCTCGGGCGTGCCCTTTATCGAATCCATGAGTGTCCTTATGACCTTTGGATGCACCTTGTCATTTCCCAGCTTCATCGTATGCCCGAAGTACGACGTTATCCTTGCGAGATCCTTTATCTTTTCCCTCTCGGGCTCATCGTGACATCTGTATAAAAATGGCAGCTCCAGCCAAAACGCTTCCTCCGCAACAGTCCTGTTGGCTGCAAGCATAAACTCCTCTATTATGTGAGTTGCCAAATTGCGATCATACGGCTTTACATCCACAGTGCGCCCCTTGTCATCGAGCTCTATCTTGCACTCCGGCATATCAAAATCTATAGAGCCATGCTTATGGCGCCTCCTTTGCAGCTTCATGGCGACCTCATCCATAAGGAGATACCACTGCAGTCTCTTTTTATACTTACCAAACAGACTCTCCCACTCCTTTGAATGCGCCTTTGCCACCTTCTTTATCTGACGTGATGCCAACCCCTTATCGGATGTCATCCCGGCAGCCTTGCCAAGGCTGACAAGCTCGCTCACATCATGATATGTCATCCTCTCATTTACGCGAATGACGCCCTCAACGATCTCGTGAGATATGACCTCTCCCTTGGCATCAAGCTGCATGACACAGCTGAGCGTGAGTCTGTCCTCTCCCTCATTCAGCGAACATATACCGTTGGAAAGCTTCTCCGGGAGCATGGGTATCACCCTGTCGGCAAGATAAATACTCGTCCCTCTCTCGAACGCTTCCCTGTCAAGAGCCGAGCCCTCCCTCACATAGTGTGAAACATCGGCTATATGCACTCCGAGCTCATATCCCGACCTGGTTCTTTCAAGAGTTATGGCATCGTCGTAATCCTTCGTATCAAAACCGTCTATCGTTACCGTGACCCTGTCCCTGAAGTCCTTACGCCCTTTTCTATCAGCCCTTGATACGCTTGACGGAAGCTTCTTTGCCTCCTTTGCCACCTCATTGGGAAAGTCCTCCGGCAGCTCCATACCGCGTATCACGCTCATCACATCGACGCCCGGCTCACTCAGGTATCCGAGCACCTCGCTCACTACTCCCTCAGGACTTTTGTCCTCGGTAGCATATGAAATGATCTCCACGCGGACCTTTTGCCCGTCCATTGCACCATGCGTCTTTCCCTTTGGCACATATATATCCGGCAGCTTTCCGTCATCAGGTATCACAAATGTGGTCTTTTTATTTCTCTGAAAGGTTCCCACGAGTCCGCTGACACTGTGCTTCAATACCCTGTCTATCTCGCCCTCGGACTTGTGTCTCCCGTTTTGCCGAAGCCTTGTCAGGATCACCCTTACGGTATCTCCGTTCATCGCACCGTTGGTTTCTCGCTCCGGTATAAAAATATCGTCATCCAGAGCCTCGACCCGGACAAAGCCGAAACCCTGCTTGGTTCCCATGTATACGCCGTCATACACCGGCACATCATCAGTTTTCTTACTCATAAAAAATCCTCTCTATAGATATGAATGACCGCCAACCGCAAGTTTTGTTGTTTCTAAGGGGTCCGCTTGCGCCGCTCGAAACCGCAGCGGTGCACGACACCAAAATACGGTGTCTGCGCACCGGCGCTTTCGAAAGCCCCTTCGAAACTAACAAAATCTTGCTCTGTTGGCTGATCAGATAGATCCATATATAGAAAATTACATATAATGGCATCTATGCAGTGTTTTCATGAAAAAACGAATTGATCAGTGATTTATTATATTGTACATGTGCCATATATGCCTGTTTTTAAGAAGCATGGGATCACACATTTGCCGAGCTTATCTGATAAGAAGTGACTTTTGATGGGTGTCCCGAGGACTTGTTTGAACGCAGTTTCGAAGATGGATGTGAAGCATCCGTCGCACGAAACAAGTGAGTTCCGCAGGGACACCTGCGATTATCAAAAGCCGCTTCGAATCGATAAGCTCGTGCCCGTGTGAAACCTGCTTGCTTAAAAACAGGCTATCGGAGCATCCAATATATACTTGCGGTTGGCGTTCGTGAAAGACCATTTTTACAGCACTGTATATATGGATGTAACAAAAAGCACTCCTGCCGGTTTCGGAAGGAGTGCAAGAATAAGCTGTAATACGATATCAGTCAAGCCAACTTGTGCAAAGGACAAGCGAAAGAGCAACAAAGAGAACTGCTGCAACGCGGGTGATCTTTACCAAAATACCCTCTGCCGAACGCCCCTTGTTTCTCGTCCAATAGGTGTCATTGGATCCTGAAAGTGCTCCAAGTCCCGAATTCTTACCTTCCTGCATCAAAACAACGATGACCAAAAGCACACATACTACTATATACGCTATAGTCGCGATCAAACGTAACGTACTCATACAAACATTCCTCCAAAACTTTTTAAAAATTTATGAAAACACTTATACCGGACGGATCAGAGCGACCGTCGGTATGACCGGTGTATCCTTAGTCCTGCTTTTTGTTTCTCACGAAATCAGGTATCTTGATATCTCCTGCACCACTGCTTCGCTGTGCTCCTCCCGCAGGATTCGCCTGCTGGGTCTGAGCCGGTGAAGGTGCAGCCTGGGTGTTCGGATGAACCACGTTCTGCGATACCACTCCACCTGACGGGATCGACGAGGGTCTGGGATTAGGCTGCGGTCTTGTCGGTGAACTGAAGCCCTTATTGAGAAAGCTTAATCCGCTTCCGCCGCCGGTCGGTCTTGATGAAGGCGCGGGACCCGGCGCTGACTGTACGGGTCTGGGCGTAACAGGACCGGATGCCGGAGATGCGGCAACTGACGGCTGACGTGAGCTCATAAAGCTCGGTCTTGCCGAAAAACCGCCGCCGAACACGGAAGATCCCGTATTGGTATTGGATGTATCAAGTCCGGTTGCTATGATCGTGATAGTAACCGTATCCTGAGCATTCTCATCCTGTGTATCACCGAATATGATATTGGCATCCTCACTTGCCTGCGATGCGATGTACTTGGCAGCCTCATTGGCCTCGAGCATCCCGACATCTCCGGAGATATTGATGATCATGTTGGCAGCACCCTCGATAGATGTCTCAAGAAGTGGACTGCTGATTGCCTGCATAGCAGCCTCCATGCACTTCTCGTCTCCTCTTCCGACACCTATACCGATGTGCGCAACGCCCTTATCCTTCATTATCGTAACTACATCGGCAAAATCCAGATTGATAAGAGACGGCGTATTGATCAGGTCTGTGATTCCCTGCACGCTCTGCTGCAGAACCTCGTCCGCCTTTTTGAACGCCTCGGGCATCGATGTACGCCTGTCAACTATCTCAAGAAGTCTCTCATTTGGAATAACTATCAATGTATCAACGCATGACTTGAGCTTATCGATACCGCCGATAGCATTGTTCATACGCTTTCTACCTTCAAATTCAAATGGCTTTGTTACAATACCCACGGTGAGCTTGCCCATTTCCTTAGCTATCTGGGCTATGACGGGGGCGGCTCCTGTTCCGGTTCCTCCACCCATACCGCATGTGATAAATACCATATCGGCATCGCGAACCGCCTCAGCGAGCTCCTCGCGGTTTTCCTCTGCCGCCTTCTCCCCGATCTCAGGCATAGCGCCTGCACCGAGTCCCTTGGTCAGCTTCTCGCCGATCTGTATCCACTTCGGCGCCTTGCAGTCCTTGAGAACCTGATTATCTGTATTTACACATATAAAATCAACACCACGAATTCCTACATCTATCATTCTATTGACGGCATTGTTTCCCGCACCGCCGACACCGACAACCAAAAGCTTGGCTCCGGAGTTATCTCTGTCGTTTGATTTTATCTCTAACAACGGCGTATCCTCCTTTTTGATCCGCATATCACTCCACATACAGATATATATTACGATTTTTTTACAAAAAAATCAAGT
>DMLD01000072.1:692-4333 GCA_003453515.1 Lachnospiraceae bacterium | reverse complement strand
TATCTGATCGAGCAGAAGAAGGCGGGAAGGATCCGTCATCTCGGCTTTTCGTGCCACGGCGAGTTCGATGTGCTGAAGAGATTTGTCGACGCTTACGGCGATGATATGGAGTTTTGCCAGCTGCAGATCAACTACCTTGACTGGAAGTTCCAGAAGGCGGACGAGAAGGTCGCACTGCTGAAGGAAAAAGGGATCCCGGTTTGGGTCATGGAGCCTTTGCGCGGAGGGAAGCTCGCAAGCATAGACGAGCGCTATGAGAAGAAGCTAAACGAGCTTCGCCCTGACGAGTCGGTGCCTGCGTGGGCGTTCAGATTTTTGCAGACGATCCCGGAGGTCACGATGATACTCTCGGGTATGTCTGATGAGGAGCAGCTTGATAAAAATATACGCACCTTTGAGGAGAGAAAGCCCTTAGATGACAACGAGCTGAAGGAGCTTATGCTGATTGCTGCCGATATGCAGGGCAGGACCAAGATCCCGTGTACCGCGTGCAGATACTGTACCACACACTGTCCGCAGCACATAGATATACCGAGGATCATGTCCTTGTACAACGAGCATATGCTGACCATCGAGGACGGCGGTTTGGGCTTTATCGCACCTATGGCGCTGCCTGCCATGGAGGACGGAACGCGCCCGGCTGACTGTCTTCACTGCAGAAGCTGCGAGCAGGTTTGTCCGCAGTCGATCAAGATATCCGAGGTCATGACCGACTTTGTCGAGAAGATCGGCTGAGCGCACTTATTTACGGAGAATTTTTATGAAAAAAAACAGACTTAGATCATCATTTACTATGCAGGTTGCCATCATAGGTTCGCTTGTGGTGGCACTTGTGCTTATATTGGGAACGTACTGGATGGGGACGAGTGCGAGGACGGACACGGAGAGTGCCGTTCGCAACGTCTCTCTTCTCTATCTTGACGAGCTCGCGGGGCGCAGGGAGCAGGTCGTTGCGTCAACTCTCGACAGCTATATAAGCGACCTCGATGTGGCGATCGGCTTGATGGAGAAGGATGACCTGAGCTCCATCACTAAGCTTCAGGCGTATCAGGCAAGGATGAAGCAGCTCTATTCCTTGGAAAAATTTGCCTTTGTCGATGAGAACGGGCTTATCTACACATCCAGGGGAACGAGGACAGATATCGACCAGTATTCCTTTGATTACAAAACTCTGTCCGAGGCGGAGGTCTCCATCAAGAATTCCGACGGCGAGGATCTCAAGGTGATCGTCGCGCTGCCTGTTGACCGTCTGCCGTTCAACGGAAAGCATCTGGTCGTCTGCTTCATGGAGATCGACATGGAGCATTTTTTAAGTGTGGTCTCGCTTCAGGCTGACGCAAATTCCACCACATACTGTAACCTTTATACCTCCGACGGAACCACATTGACAGATACGATACTCGGCGGACAGGCCAGTGAGGAAACGCTTTTTGATGCTCTGGGAAAGGCTGATTTTTCCGAAGGCGACACCATAGACAAGGTAAAGGATGAGTTCAAGCAGAGCGTCGAGGGCGTCGTTTCCTTCACCTACAACGGCGTTCAGGAGACGATATGCTATGTGCCGGTACACAGAACCGACTGGATGCTCACCTACCTCATCAAGGAAAGCGTGATCTCTGATCAGATAGGCACGATCTCAGACGGCATCATTGTAAGGAGCGTGGTACAGTCGCTGCTGACGGCTTTTGTGCTCGTGATTGTGTTCGGAGTCCTCATTATACAGACGAAGCGCGCGGCAAAGCTCACCATCGAGAAGGAGACCTCCGAGCAGATGCAGCAGGAGATGGAGGAGAGGATCGCTCTGCAGGATGAGTTGCTGGCGCAGGAGGAGAAGAGAGCGGAGCAGGATTCGATGATCACGGCGCTCGCCTCTGACTACAAGAGTGTGTACTTTGTCGATCTGGACACGGGCGAGAGTCTGTGCTATCGCAATGTGGACGAGGACGGGGATCCCGTGAACGAGGGAGACCGCTTCAACTTCCATGAGGTGTTTACCTCTTATGCAAAAAAATATGTGGCTGACGACTACAGGGAGGCATTTTTAGAATTTATACGATCCGACAACATACGAAAGGCGCTTAAGGATGAGAAGATCATCGGCTTCAGATATCTGAAGATAAAGGATGACATCGAAAGCTATGAGATGCTGCGCATGGCGGGTGTCGGACAGAGCGAGGATGAGAAGGACGGTATACTGCACGCCGTGGGCGTGGGCTTTACCGATATTGACGCGGATATGCGTGATTCCATGGCGAAGAGTCAGGCGCTCTCGGATGCTCTCAAGACCGCAGAAGAGGCAAGCAAGGCAAAGACCGTATTTTTATCGAGCATGAGTCATGAGATAAGGACGCCGATGAACGCCATCATAGGTCTCGATTCGCTGGCGCTGCATGAGCCGGGCATATCCGATACGACGAAGGATTACCTTGAGAAGATAGGAACTTCGGCGCAGCATCTGCTAAGCTTGATCAACGATATCCTGGATATGTCAAGGATTGAGTCCGGGCGTATGGCCATCAGAAATGAGGAGTTCGCGTTCTCGAAGCTGATGGAGCAGATAAACATCATCTTCAGTGCGCAGTGCAAGGACAAGGGGCTCGACTACGAGTGCAGGATCATTGGAGAGCTGGGCGATTACTATATCGGTGACAGCACGAAGCTTCGTCAGGTGCTGATAAATATACTCGGAAATGCCGTGAAGTTCACGCCTGAGGGCGGAAGGGTTGACTTCATGGTTGAGCGCACGGCGGGATTTGATGGGAAGTCAACGATCAGATTTACCATAAGTGATACCGGTATAGGGATGAGCAAGGACTATCTGCCCAAGATATTTGATACATTCAGCCAGGAGGATACCGGCGCATCCAACAAGTACGGCAGCTCCGGACTCGGTATGGCGATCACGAAAAATATCGTCGAGATGATGAATGGTGAGATCGAGGTCGAGAGTGAGAAGGGTGTAGGAACTACATTTACGGTGAGCATCACGCTTCTGGATTCTGACAAGAAGATGGATGATAATCATATAGAGATCAGACCGCAGGAAATGAGCGTTCTTGTTATAGATGACGATCCGATCGCCTGTGATCACGCCAAGCTGATACTCGGCAAGGAGGGGATCGCTGTGGATACGGTGCTGTCCGGCGCCGAGGCGGTCGACATGGTCAAGGTGCATCAGGCAAGACAGGATCTCTATGATCTGATAATCGTGGACTGGAAGATGGATGAGATGGACGGCGTGGAGACGACCCGCAGGATCAGAGAGATCATAGGGGATGAGTCCGCCATCATCATACTGACTGCCTACAATTGGGATGATATACTCGAAGAGGCAACAGGCGCCGGAGTGGACAGCTTCATATCGAAGCCTCTGTTTACCGGCAATCTGATGGATGAGTTCAAGCAGGCGCTGAAGAAAAAGGGAATCACGACCAAACATGGCAAGAAGGAAAAGGCTGAACTCAAAGGTCGTCGTATACTGATGGCTGAGGATATGGAGATAAATGCCCAGATCATGATAGAGGTGCTCAAGATGCGTGAGATGGAAGTTGAGCATGCGGAGAACGGCCGTATTGCCGTTGAGATGTTTGCGTCGCATCCTTCGGGATACTACGATGCGATCCTCATGGATATGCGCATGC
>DMLD01000072.1:0-651 GCA_003453515.1 Lachnospiraceae bacterium | reverse complement strand
GCGCATGCCGGAGATGGACGGACTCACGGCAACCACGAAGATAAGGGAGATGGCGGATCCGGCTCACGGTGGCACATCAGCCGGGGGTGGATTGTCACACGATGACGCGGCGACCATCCCGATCATAGCACTGACGGCGAATGCCTTTGATGAGGATGTGCAGCGAAGCCTTCAGGCGGGACTCAATGCGCATCTGTCTAAGCCGATCCAGCCGGAGTTGCTGTTTGAGACGCTGGAAAACCTGATATGATCGGAATTATTCCATGTAGTTCGTTTAGAAATGCAAGAGAAGTCTTTGAAAGTATCTGATATTTTTTCCATACAATACTCATGCCAATCGTTCTGTTCGGGGACAGGTGACGGAATACAAGTCTGCTGTCTCCTCTTGTATTGATGATTCCAATGTCCGTATGTTCATGTATGCCTCCTGAAAATTAATGATATGCAGAAATTGAATATCATGATATAACATATAAGTATTTGTTAATTGAGAGTATAGCTGATATAATATGAATTGTAAAGAGATTTTAAATGAATTTAGGAAAAGGAGACAGGTTATGAGGAAAATAAGAATTTGTTTCTGCATGCTTCTAACATTGATAATGGGACTTGAAGGGATAGGATTTCCATACATATCCGTGGAGGCAGCAG
>DMLD01000089.1 GCA_003453515.1 Lachnospiraceae bacterium | reverse complement strand
CGATCCCCATCGGAGCCCCCATCTTATGACCCGAAAACGCCAGAAAATCGACATCCAGATCACTCACATCCACTCTTGTATGAGGCACCGACTGAGCTCCGTCCGCAACCAGTACGATCCCTCTGTCATGACATATCCTTGCAAATGTCTTTATATCATTTTCTCTTCCGAACACATTGGAAACATGTGTTATAGCAACAATCTTGGTTTTCTCGGTTAAACTTCCCTCAAACATCTCAGGCGTGATCAGCCCGTCAATATCAGCTTCTTGGCGCACATCACCATCATCACCGGTCTGAGTATTCTCACTTTTCATCGGCTCCAGATACCTGACGCTCGCGCCGTGCCGCTTGGCTGCCGCTCTCCACGGAAGCATGTTGCTGTGGTGCTCCATGATCCCGACCAGTATCTCATCACCCGGTTTGAGCACTGCCTCACACAGACTGAAAGCCACAAGGTTCAGCGACTCCGTGGCATTTTTAGTAAAAATGATCTCCTCAGGTCTCGAGGCTCCGATGAACCGGGCGACCCTCGCCCTCGCTCTCTCGTACTCCTCCGTAGCCCTGAGGCTTATATCGTACAGTCCCCTCAATGGGTTTGAATTAATGGTCCTGTAAAAATCCTCTACTGCCTCGATAACACGATCGGGGCGCTGCGTTGTAGCCGCATTGTCAAGATAGGCTGTGACAGACGGACCTCTCTCTCCCCTTTCAAGCGCAGCATCGACAGCTCTGAAAAAGGCATAGTCCCTTCTGACCTCTTTGGTGATCCTGCCATTACTGCTCATCGGTCAATCCCTCCTCGTTCCTGATCCTGTCACGAAACTCTCTCGCCCTGTCAGGGATGCGTCTAAGCACCGCGTCGATCGGCGCCACCTTCATCATCTCGCGGATAGTCTCATCATCCAAGCCTCTTGATCTCATATAGTAGACCATATCATCATTCAGGCGACCTATCGTAGCTCCGTGGTTACCCTCGACATCCTCTTCCTCGCAAAGGATTATGGGTATAGTCTTGTTCACTACATCAGGATCCATCACAAGGACATTCTCGATCTCATTGCCCTTTGCCTGATCAGCTCCGAGCCTAAAGTCGATCGTTCCTCTGAAATTCTTTTTCGACCGGTCACACATAACTCCCGACACATCGATATCGGACGTGCTCTTTGCACCCGAGTGGAGAGCATTGTAGTTTATATCCAGCAGTCTGTCGTCAGTTGTCAGATAACCTGTGTCAATGTGCAGAGCACTCTTTCTCTTTGAGAGCTTTGCCTCTACATCCACATAAGTCTTGGCTCCTCTGAGGAAAACCTGTATCAGATGAAAGTCGGCTCTCTCCCCTATATCAGCCCTGATGGTATTGGTCATCACAAATTTGTCAGACAATCTGTGTACCTGTACAAGTGTCAGTTCCGACGACTTTTCCAGAGTTATGTTCACATCAACTGCTGCAAATCCATCGCCACTGTCACCATTTTCAGCTTTAAAATCCATAAGAATTATCTGATTTTTGCCTTCATCCACTGATATGTCTACTTTTCCACCTGTAGAGCTTCCGTTTTTAAAGACAAATGGCATCTCGCGCAGACCGTCTTCCTCATCTCCGTGTATCACTATCGGTGCCACGTCGCACATATCATCGGGAATATCTATATGTACCTCATTCATCTTTAGCCAGTTCCACGTCTTGACCGGCATCTGATTGATAACTTTATCCGACATAATCCTCTCCTAAATCATCCATAGCTGTAAGCCAGGCTGTTTAATGATACACTGATCAAATCAGCGTTTCCTTTACCCTATCAGCCTATGCTTCCCTTCATCTCCAGTCTTATGAGATTGTTCATTTCGAGCGCATACTCCAACGGCAGCTCCTTTGAGACATTGTCTGCAAAGCCGCTTACTATCATAGATCTCGCATCCTCCTCACGAATACCTCTGCTCATGAGATAGAATATCGCATCATCACTTATTTTTCCTATCCTTGCCTCGTGACCGATATCCGCGTCATCTGTTCTGACATCTATCGCGGGTATCGTGTCCGACCTCGATATACGGTCAAGCATCAGAGATGCACATGAGACCGTAGACTTTGCCCTTTTTGCGTCCTTCCCGACAACGACAGCCGATCTAAATGTCGATATACCGCCGTCCTTTGAGATAGACTTTGTATTGACCGCTGACGAGGTCTCTCTTCCCGTGTGCACCACCTTCATACCGGTATCGAGGTTCTGACCCTTGCCCGCAAAGGTTATCCCGGTAAACTCCATCCTCGAGTTATCACCCTTAAGGATAGTCATGGGATAGAGGTATGACACATGTGATCCAAACGAGCCTGAGACCCACTCCATCACTCCGCCCTCCTCGACGGTGGCGCGTTTGGTATTTAGGTTGTACATATTTTTCGACCAGTTCTCTATCGTCGAGTAGCGCAGCTTCGCATTTTTCCCGACATAGAGCTCCACACATCCGGCGTGGAGGTTGGCTATATTGTATTTGGGTGCCGAGCATCCCTCTATGAAATGCAGATCAGCTCCCTCATCTACTATTATCAGCGTGTGCTCAAACTGTCCGGCTCCCGGCGCATTCAGTCTGAAGTAGGACTGCAGCGGGATCTCCACCGAAACCCCCGGCGGCACGTAAACATACGATCCGCCCGACCACACAGCTCCGTGAAGCGCCGCAAACTTGTGATCCGTAGGAGGAACCAGCTTCATAAAATGAGATCTTATCCTCTCTGCATGCTCCTCATCGTGCATGGCGGATTCAAGATCGGTGTAGACAACCCCGAGCGCTGCCACCTCTTCCCTTACATTGTGGTAGACAAGCTCCGAATCATACTGCGCTCCCACGCCTGCCAGCGACTCTCTCTCAGCCTGCGGTATCCCGAGCCGCTCAAAGGTATCCTTGATCTCATCGGGAACCTCATCCCACTCGGCATGCATCTTGGTCTTGGGCTTTACATAGGTCGCGATATTGTCAATGTTCAGCCCGTCTATGGAAGGCCCCCACTCGGGAACCTTTATCTTATTATATATATCAAGTGACTCGAGGCGAAACTCCCTCATCCAATCCGGATCACCCTTTTCACGGGATATCTTCTCAACTATCTTTGAGTCAAGTCCCTCGTCGAAGCGAACTGTGTTCTCAGAGGTCTCTTCATTTTTAAAGTCGTAGAGATTGCGGTCGATATCCTCGACATACGTCTTTTCTTCCATCGAAAATCCTTTCGTTTTCAAGCCTTATCCATATATTTTTCAAAGCCGTTTTTATTTATCTCGTCAACAAGTGAAGCATCACCCTCGGCAACTATGCGCCCGTCCACCATCACATGCGTCCTGTCCACATGAAGTGACTCGAGTATCCTCGTGCTGTGCGTGATGATGAGCAATGCACCGTCCTGCTCCTTCTGATAAGCCTCGACGCCCTTTGACACGGTGCGCACGGCATCCACATCAAGTCCGGAGTCTGTCTCATCAAGTATGGCAAGTCTGGGCTTTAGCATGAGAAGCTGCAGTATCTCAGATTTCTTCTTCTCACCGCCGGAAAACCCGACATTCAGATCCCTGTCCATATATGACTCATCCATCGAGAGCAGCTCCATCTTGGCTTTGAGTTCTTTTCTGAAGTCCCAAAGCTTGATCTTGGTATCCTCGCGCTGCTCCTTGGCATTTCTGATGAAGTTGGTCAGCGTAACGCCGGGTACCTCAAGCGGATTTTGGAATGATAAAAATATCCCCGCCTTGGCTCTCTCGTGCACATTCATGGAAAGCAGATCCTGTCCGTCAAATGTGATCTCTCCCGATTTTACCTCGTACTTTTCATTACCCATAAGAGCAAACCCAAGCGTGGACTTGCCCGCTCCGTTGGGTCCCATGAGCACATGTGTCTCGCCTGCTCCGATGGACATGCTTATTCCGTGCAATATCTGCAGCTCCTCATCGGTGGCACCCTCGGCTCCGATAGCAACAGATAGATCTCTTATATCCAATATGGTGTCCGACATTTCTAACCTCCCATGCAAACATCTTTATATTCCGTGAACGCTCACGATCATCAGGCGCTTCCTTAACCCTGATGTATCAGTATAACTTATCTTGCGGCTTTAGTCAACATAAATGTTATTTGTCAACCCTTAAGCTTTTTGTATGTATCCCTGGACAGCTCCACGCTTTCGACCCTCACGCCATCCAGGTATTTGTCAAGATAGGATACATATGTAAGCGACCCCTTCTCCGAGACAGCCCGCGGCTTATACGTGTACCCGCCCTTTGCTTCCTTATAAGAATATATCCTGACATACAGCCTGTTCCCTTCTATATTCGACCTTATCATGATAGGATACTTCAGGGTGTTTTTTACAACAAGATCCTTGGTCCCGACAGCCAGCGCCGCATCCAGCCCCGCCACGGCATAGCTGACCCTGCAGGTGTGCGGGGATCTCTCCACGGGTATTATCCCTGCTATCAAAAACGCATCATAGGCGGTGGTCGATACCTGACAGATGCCGCCGCCCTCGACCTGAACGACCTTGTTGTTCAAAAAGCCTCCCGCTTTGCCGTATTTTTTTCCATCCGAGTCATCATACAGCGCATCGAGAAAGGATATCTGCTCCTCAGGCTTCAAGACCCTGCCGTCGATCCTCGATGCCGCGAGCCGCACATTTTTGCCGCGGACATTGTTGGTGATGAGCACCGTTGAGTAGCTACCTATGGACGTGTTAATCTTTTTCAGATAAGAGGCTTTGACAGTGGCTTTTACCTTTTTAGTCTGATAATTTCGTAAGAAGTCTGCCTCTTCAGTGGAATCAAGATATTCGGTCAGATCGCGAACCATCGCCGTTGTATCCAGCACTCTGCCGTTCTTCTCAGATGTTATCTTCATATTTGCATTGATAGTGGCATTTTTCGGTGCTTTATCGTATTTTTTTGAATACTTCGACGCCAGTTCCGTGAGAATATTTTTATCAGAAGTACATCTTACGGTTATCTCTGCCTTGGTCGTCTGCCTTATACCGCGTATTATATCGTCCTGCTCCTCGACCGGAAGATCCTTGTCAATCGATACTATATGCCTTGCAAGCGCACTCTCCCTCCCCTGGGGATATACCGTTTCCTTGCCCGCTTCATTTATCACGAACCCGACCTTTTCACCGAGTTCCTCCATACTGTACTGCCTGCGGTCCTTTCCGTCGATCCTGATGGTCACCGTGCGTGACATGTATTTCTCCATGAGAGAGGTCAGTCTGTCTGTTATATATCCCTCATCCCTGTCGACGAGCTCCTCATCCATAAGCCATTTGTTTCCATATGCCGTATCAGCATGCGCGCTGACTCTCTCGTTCATCCGGGCGTCCTCGCGCTCCCTGGCATTGTCCTTTCTGGTTCCGATAACCATTATGAGTATGGCTATCACTATGGAGATCGTCATCACGATCAGAAGTGCTCCCGCTCTTTTGTACGAGGGGCTTGGACTATGTTTTGATCCATCCATTTGTGTTACCTCTGTCTGCTCTTAATTCAGATGTTTTTTCAATTTAAAGAAACTGGCAGTCTCCGCCACGACTACGCCGTTTAGTGCAAATATGGCTATCATATTGGGGACAGCCATCATACCATTGAAGATATCGGCTATCATCCACACCGTACTCACTGTCATATATGGACCTATGAATATGGCTGCGACACATACGAACTTAAAGGCAAGCGTCACCTTCGGTCTGACTCCGACAAGATAAGTCAGACATCTCTCCGCATAGTAGTTCCAGCTGATTATGGTCGTAAATGCAAACGCCACCAGACTTATCATCACAAGAAAGGATGATACGGGAGCAGGTGTCGGAAGTCCGTGCTGAAAGGCATATATCGTCACATCCACACCCTCGAGCCCTGTCTGCTTCCACGCATCAGTGACCACGACCGCCAAGCCTGTCATCGTACAGAGCACTATCGTATCTATAAATGTCCCCGTCATCGACACAAGCCCCTGCCTTACCGGTTCATTTGTCTGGGCTGCAGCGGCTGCAATAGGCGCAGAGCCAAGACCCGCCTCGTTTGAAAAAATACCCCGTGCCACACCCTTTTGCATGGCAACCAGCATACTTCCCACGACACCGCCTGTGACAGCCATCGGATCGAAAGCTGCTTCAACTATGTATACCAATGCCGCGGGAACCTTTGTGATATTGCAGACCACGAGTACAAACGTGATCGCCACATAAGCTATCGCCATAAAAGGTACTATCTTCTCGGATACGCTTGCTATGCGCTTCACCCCTCCGATGAGGATGATACCGGTCAAAACGGCAACTATGACGGAGGTCAGGACAACTGCTATCGAGTATTTCCCTAAAAACGGGAGCGTCACGGTATACGCCGTATCGGGATCGAAAAAGCCCTTGACCGCGGTAGAGATACCGTTGATCTGGGTAAATGTCCCTATACCGAAGGCACCGCCCAGCAGTCCCGATACTGCAAATACCTTGCCAAGCCACTTCCATCTGACCCCCATACCGCGTTCGATATAGTAAAATGGTCCGCCCAGCACCGAGCCATCCTTGACCTTTACTCTGTATTTGACGGCAAGCACTCCCTCGGCATACTTGGTCGCCATGCCAAAGAGCGCCGCAACTATCATCCAAAAGAGCGCCCCTGGGCCTCCGGTAGTGATAGCTGTAGCCACCCCGACTATATTGCCGGTACCTATGGTGGCGGACAGTGCCAGACACAGTGCGCCGAATGAGGATATATCCCCCTCCGCACCCTCTTCATTTTTCACCATCCACTTAAGCGCCAGCGGGAGCCTGCGCATCTGAAAAAACCTCATACGCACGGTCAGAAACAGACCTCCTGCAAGGATCAGTACCATCAGCGGCACGCCCCACACGAAGTCGTCGATCATTTTTATAATTTCAGAGAATTTGTCCATATTGTATTACTCCTGTGTTTCTTTCGTATTATTTCCTTATGTGATATAATAACATGAAAAGTACTGTAAAAGCAAGGTTTTTTACCCGATGACAAATATTGTCATCATCCATGGGTCAAATTTTTATTAGCACTCTCTCTTGACGAGTGCTAATCTTTGTGCTATTATACCTTGTAAAGGGGGTGTGTGCCATGAACATATCAAAGTTTACCCAAAAAAGCATAGAGATCATCAACGGCATTGAGAAGGTCGCTTATGATTTCGGAAATCAGGAGCTGTGCGAGGAGCATCTGCTCTACAGCATGCTGACCATCGATGACAGCCTGATAGCAAGGCTCCTTGAAAAAATGGATATCGATCCGAAGGTCTTTCTCGCTCAGGTCGAGGGGCTTATCGCAAAGAGACCGAAGGTCGAGGGCGGACAGGTTTATATGGGAGACGCCCTAAACAAGGTACTTATCTACGCCGAGGACGAGGCAAAGCAGATGGGTGATGAGTATGTATCCGTAGAGCACCTGTTTTTAAGTATGCTAAAGCACCCATCCAAAGAGGTAAAGCCTCTGTTTGCCGACTTTCGTATAGACAAGGAGCGCTTTCTCACAGCCCTGCAGGCTGTACGCGGCGGCAGGCAGATAACGAGCGATAACCCTGAGGCGGTGTATGACACTCTCGAAAAATACGGCTATGATCTGGTGGAGCGTGCCAGAGAGCAGAAGCTCGATCCCGTGATAGGCCGTGACTCCGAGATACGCAACATGATACAGATATTGTCCAGAAAAACGAAGAATAACCCTGTGCTAATAGGCGAGCCCGGCGTCGGAAAAACGGCTGTAGTCGAGGGACTGGCACAGAGGATCGTGCGAGGTGACGTGCCGCAGGGGCTCAAGGACAAGCAGGTCTACGCGCTTGATATGGGCGCACTCATAGCCGGAGCAAAGTACCGCGGTGAGTTCGAGGAAA
>DMLD01000082.1 GCA_003453515.1 Lachnospiraceae bacterium | reverse complement strand
CAAGGCAGGATGTACAAAACCTCATAGATAATGTTCAGGAGGCAAACACTACGCTTATATCCGAGCTTGTGCCTAAGCTTTTGAATGTAGGTGAGATACAGAAGGTTTTACAGAACCTGCTCGCAGAGGGTATATCGATCAGGGATCTTGTAACTATTTTTGAGACGCTTGCGGATTACGCGACGACGACCCATGACACAGATGTGCTTACCGAGTATGTCAGACAGAGCCTGAAGCGCGCCATATCGAACCAGTATTTCTTCAGCAACGAGCCGACGAGCGTGGTGACTCTGGATCCGAAAGTGGAGCAGGAGATCATGAGCTCTGTCAAGCAGACGGAGCAGGGGTCTTATCTTGCGCTTGATCCTGCATATACACAGTCTTTGATGGAGTCCGTCAGAGCCGAGATACAAAAGCTTGAAGAGCTCGGACGCACACCGATACTTATTACATCACCGATAGTGCGCATGTATGTAAAGAAGTTGACAGAGGAACAGTTCAAGCATCTGCATGTTCTGTCCTATAATGAGATTGATTCCGATGTGGAGTTACAGTCAGTAGGGATGGTGACCGTTGAATGATCATTAAAAAGTATATTGCAAAAACGGAAATAGAAGCCATCGAGAAGGCAAAGGAGGAGCTCGGGGGCTCCGCTATCGTCATGAATGTCAAGACGTTGAAGCCCCGCGGGTTAAAGCGCATTTTTCTGCGTTCAAAGGTCGAGGTGACGGCTGCGCTTGATGACAACACGACGTATTCGAACGATACCGCAAAGGCAGCACCGAAGCAGCCCGTTGACCGTTCGCATGGTTCGAGGATAGACCTGTCGATCCCGCCGATAAGCGGTGTGGCACCTCTCGAACCGACGGAGAAGAGTGCGGGCGAGACAAAGGAGGATTCTGCCGAAAAGCAGACCAACGAGGAGAGGCTCTCGATGCTGTTTTCACTGCTTGAAAAGCAGATGGAAGAAAAATCAAAAGCGGATAAGAAGCCGTCTGACAGACAGCCGGAGAAGAGATCGTCTGAGGCTGCACAGCCCGCTCCCAAGGCAAGTGGTGACACAGAGCGCCGCAAGGTGGCGGAGGAAAGACCAAGACCTGCCGAGACCGCAAGGCATACTGAGGAAAGACCGGCGGTGGAGCCGGCAGCTTCGGATAAGGATGAGAAAAAGGAAAAAAGCGCCGTATACAGAGAGCTCATATACAAGCAGCTTTTACAAAATGAGGTCGATCCCTCGATAGTCGATACGATACTTGATGAGGTGGAGCACTCGCTTCCTAAGGATGCGGCAGTAGATCAGATGCTCGGAAGTGTATACCAGCGTATCATCCTCATGATAGGGCAGCCCTATACGATCAAATACAGACCGAACGAACCTACCAAGTTTGTATTTTTCTTAGGTTCTACCGGTGTAGGAAAGACGACTACGATAGCCAAGATCGCGTCGAGGCTCAAGCTCGAGCAAAACTGCAATCTGGCGCTTGTGACTGCGGATACCTACAGAGTGGCGGCAGTGGAGCAGCTGAGAGTATATGCCGATATATTGTCAGTACCGCTGAACGTTGTCTACAACCCGGAAGAGCTCGGAGCCATGATAGACGAGCTTGAAAAATACGATGTGGTGCTGGTCGACACGGCAGGCTGCTCTCATAAAAATAAGGAGCAGATAGGCGATGTGAAGACTCTGCTCGAGCAGGTGCCAATATCAAAGAGACAGGTTTATCTGGCGCTCAGCGTCGGTACCAAATATAAGGATCTTAAGGAGATAGCAGAGGTATACTCCAAGATCACGGATTACAGTATTATTTTTACAAAGCTTGATGAGACATCATCGGCGGGAGTTATGCTCAACATGAAGATGAGTACCAAGTGTCCGCTGTCGTATGTGACCAACGGACAGCAGGTCCCGGATGATATCGCGGTAATAGATGCACAGACAGTTGCAAAGCAACTCCTGTCATAGATGAGATGAAGATATAATTTGTTTCATGGCAGGGTGAAAGACCGGTCAATGTATACACACAGGAAAGGAGGGATACGAATGGATCAGGCAGAACGTTTGAGAAATATCATAAAAAGACAGCAGTATCAGCCTGAGATGCCGCAATCGTCATCGCGCGTCATAACCGTAACCTCCGGAAAGGGTGGAGTAGGCAAGACCAGTGTGTCTGTCAATCTCGCTATTTCTCTTGCACGCATGGGCAAGAGGGTAGTCATACTGGATGCGGATTTCGGACTTGCCAATATAGAGATAATGCTCGGTATAAGACCTCAGTTCAACCTCGCCGATCTGATGTTCCGCGGCAAAGGGATGAGGGATATCATAACCTACGGACCCGAAAACATCGGATTCATATCAGGAGGCTCCGGTATCAATGAGATGGCAAATCTCAACAAAACACAGATAGTCGATCTCATACAGAAGATGGCGGAGCTTGACCAGCTGGCGGATATAGTCATAGTTGACACGGGAGCCGGTATAGGCAACTCCGTGCTCGAGTTTGTGGCTGCGAGTGAAGAGGTACTTCTGGTGGCAACGCCCGAGCCCACGTCGATCACGGATGCGTACGCCCTGCTCAAATCGCTCAACAGAAATTCCTCCTATCAGAAGACGAAGACGGTTGTTGAGCTGATCGCAAATCAGGTGCGCACAAATGACGATGCAAAGGAGCTCCACGAAAAGCTCGGAGTGGTTGTAAACAAGTTTTTGAACATAGATATAGAGTTTCTCGGGGCGATCCCCTATGATGAGAACATGTCCAAGGCGATCCTGCGTCAGGAGCCGATAGTTTTGAGTGCGCCGAATTCATCCGCAGCGAAGTCGATAACCGGAATAGCTGCGGGTATCGGTAACGTGAATCTGCCTGACTCGGAGCAGGGCTTTGGGATCATGCGTCTTTTCTCTAGTGTCATACGCATGAAATTCGGACGCAAGTGAAATGGAGGGCAGCGATGAACAACATTTTTTCGATCGGTGACAGGCTGGAGATCACACCGGTCAAGTCTGCCTTTTCATATGATAAAAATGAAAAAAAATATGCAAGTCAGCTTCTTGATTTTGACAATGTCAGGACAGCCAAGATAGCCGCGCCCATGCAGGACGGGCGTCTTGTGCCGCTGAGACCCGACGAGGATATCGAGATATGCTTTTTTACAAAGGCAGGGCTCTATCAGTGCAGAGCGAGAGTCAAGGACAGACATTCCGACAACAATGTCCCGGTGCTTGATGTGCTCATTGTCACGGATCCGCAGAAGTTTCAGCGCAGAAAGTTTTACAGACTGGAGTGCACATTTGAGATACAGTACAGGCGACTCTCGAGGGAGGAGCTGGCACTTAGGGAGAAGCTTGCCACCTCCAAGAGGATCGGAGATGAAAAGGCGGAGGCCGCTTGTGAAAAGGAGATCGAGGAGCTGCCGAAGGAGTGGCGCACTGCGACCATTACCAATCTGAGCGGCGGAGGCGTAAGATTTCATCTCAGTGAGAAGCTGGATGTGGGTGAGTCGCTGGAGGTGATAGTCCCGCTTTCGATGAAAAACGGGGAGACCACTATGCAGCTTATGGCGCATGTCATAGACTGCGACAAGAGCGAGGACTTGCGATCGGCTACATCGGATGCAAGATGTGAGTTTGATTCCATAGATAACAGACAAAGAGAGCGTATAGTAAAATATGTGTTTGAAGAGCAGCGGAGAAGAATGTCCGGAGGAGAAAGATGAAAAAAGTATTGGTAATAGATGACTCTGCACTTATGAGAAGGGTCATCTCTGATATAATCAATCAGGACGACAAGCTGACCGTGGCCGGAACGGCTAATAACGGTGAGGCAGCTCTGGAACAGTTGGTGGGTGGAGCAAAGTACGATGTCATTCTGGTCGATATCAAGATGCCGAAGATGGATGGCGTCAGGCTGTTGCGCGAGTTGAATCAAAAGCGTATACGAGTACCGTCACTGATCGTTTCATCCATAGCGAGTGAAAGCGGCAGTGAGACCATAGAGGCGCTGGAGCTTGGAGCCATAGACTTTATCAAGAAGCCGATAAGCTCTATCGGAGAGAATTTTGCCGATTTCAGGGTCGAGCTTTTGCAAAAGGTCTATGTGGCGACAGGGATCGATTCCAGAGGCGACTTTTTGACTTATCATCACGCCAAAGCAGAGACGGAGAGCAGCCACAGGTCATCTGTCAAGAAAAATGACACACCCAAAAAGCTTCATACCGCCCGAAAGGGAACCAAGCTTGTGGTGATCGCATCCTCGACGGGAGGACCGAAGGCATTGCAGTCGGTAGTGCCGTTTTTCCCGGCGAATTTTCCTTATCCGGTAGTCATAGTACAGCATATGCCGGCGGGATTTACGAATTCGCTTGCACAGCGTCTGGACGAGATGAGCCAGATCAGGGTCAAGGAGGCCAGGGACGGCGAGGATCTGAGATCAGGCACTGTTTACATCGCGATGGGAGGAAAGCAGTGTGAGCTGATACACAAGCCCAACGGAGAGTATTGCTTTTCCGAGAACGATAAGCCGCCGCGGGGAGGACTGAGACCCTGTGCAGATATTTTTTTCGAATCACTGGTAGATACTGCCTTTGAGGAGATCATCTGCGGTGTGCTCACAGGTATGGGAAGCGACGGGACCAAGGGGATATCTCTTATAAGGGAGTCGCACAACGTAAAGTGTGTTGCCCAGAGTAAGGAAACCTGTGTCGTTTATGGTATGCCAAGAGCTGCGGTGGATGCCGGGATAGTGGACGATGTGGTCCCGCTCGACAAGATAACGGCGCAGCTGGTACGTAGGTCAGGAGTATAATAAGCAGGATCACCTGCAGAAAAGAGGTAGATATGGATACGAGTCAATACTTGGATTTGTTCATCGATGAGACAAAGGAGCATCTTCAGAGTCTGAACGAGCATGTGCTGGCTTTGGAGAAGGAGCCGGATGATGCGGATACGGTCAACGAGATATTCCGCGCGGCTCATACGCTCAAGGGTATGGCCGGCACCATGGGATTTGCCAGGATGCAAAGACTGACTCACGATCTCGAGAATGTGTTCTCCGAGATAAGAGGCGGCAACATGAAGGCCAGTCCCAAGCTTGTCGACATCCTGTTCAGAGGATTGGACGCTCTTGAAGGATATCTTTCGGTCATATCGTCCGAGGGAAATGAGGGCACGGAGGACAACGAGGATATCATCAACGACCTGAATGCAATTCTGAACGAGGGCGGAGACGCGGCTTCCGACGACGGAGAGAGCGAGAGTGCTCCGGAGTCTGAAAAGAGCGAGCCTGAACCTGAGGCGTCTGAGCCTTCAAACGAGTCTGCCGGTTCAGATCCCGGCAAGGAGAGGTTCCGCGAGATCCGTGTGAATGAGTCCGAGATCACCGCGATGACAAACGCAAAGGCTGAGGGCAAGAACGTTTACGGTATAACAGTATTCCTTCAGGACACATGTGTTTTGAAATCTGCGAGAGCGTTCCTCGTGTTCAAATCAGTAGATGAGAAGGGAGAGCTTGTAAAGAGCGTTCCAAGTACCGAGCAGATCGAGGACGAGGAGTTTGAGTATGACTTTAGCTGGATACTTGTAACCGGCGAGTCCAAGGATGAGATCAAAACGATGATCTTGAATGTATCGGAGGTGGAATCCGTGTATATTGATGATTTTGAAATCCCCGGTAAACCGACAGAAAACGAGGACGGTGATCCTATCAACGATGCAGCAGATGCAGCTGATACCGCTGAAAGTCAGACAGCCTCTGCCAATAATCAGGCACCTGCTCCCGCTGCTCATGCGGCACCTGCTCATGATGATCATCATGATGAGAAGAAGAAGAGTGCCGGAGGCGGCAATAAGGCTAAGGTCGGAAGCCGTTCAGTCCGTGTGGATATCGACAAGCTCGATGAGCT
>DMLD01000174.1 GCA_003453515.1 Lachnospiraceae bacterium | reverse complement strand
CGGGAGGGCAGCCTGCGACCGAGGTTGGATTGCCTTCCTTATCAAACTTAAAAAGCTCGGGGTGCGCCCACGTATCCGAGCTGTCGAGCGCAACATATATGGGGATGTCACCGATGATGTCGATCCCTCTCTCGTTTGCGTATGCCTTGAGCTCGCTCCATTGAAGATGGAATTCGTACTGCAAAAACTGATAGAACTGGACATCGCTTATGAGCTTATTTTTATAGGTGACCATCGCCTCGGGATCTCTCAGGCGTATGGGCTCGTCCCAGGAGAGAAAGCTCAGTCCGCCGAGGCTGTCCTTAATTGCCATAAAAAGAGCATAGTCGTACAGCCAGTCCGAGTTGTCGTGAACAAAAAGGTTGTAGTCGGGATCCGTCTCGACCGAGCTGTTCTCGAATGCCTTTTTCAGAAGCTTAAATCTTCTTTTGTACATCAGGTCATATCGGATGAACTTTTTGCTCATTCCCTCGGTTATCGACTCGCATTCACGTTCGGTCAGATACCCCTTTTTGATCAGCTTTGTCAGAGAAATAAAGTACGGATTCCCTGCGAATGTCGAGAAGGACTGATAGGGTGAATCACCGTAACCCGTCGGTCCCATCGGCAGGACCTGCCAGTAGGACTGGTGAGCCCTTTCGAGCTGGTCAACAAATGCGTATGCCGCTTCATCAAAGCAGCCTATTCCGAATCTGCCCGGCAGGGATGCGACGGGCATAAGTATTCCGCTTGAGCGTTTCAATATTAGATCCTCCTATGTTCCCTTTTTAAGGAAATACAACTATGAGTAATTCCTTACTCCCGGTCGATCACGACCGGAGCCTGCTGATACTCATTGGGAAGCGTGACTCTGTATTTGCATTGGAATGTATACCGATACATATCTGCCGCAAACAGATCCTGCTCGTAAAGCCGTCTTGCTTCGTCGTTCAGTCTGGGCAGATCGGCGGACAGCCGTGTCACTATGTGAAGTGCGTTGTCGCTGTCGTAGCTTTCCGGCTCGTCGATACCCGCGCCTCTGAGCTTCCTTAGCAGGTGACCGGCGTTGGTGTTGAGCCCGAGAAGATGAAGGTAGGGCATGGAGGTGTCGGTCTCGGTCAGATGGAGAGCGCTCTGCAAAAGGCATCTTCTCAATCTGCTCTCGGTAAATGCCTTGGTTTTGATCTTGCTTATCAGGTCAGATGCGCTTGTGAACTCGTCCAGTGCGCTCCGTATCCTGCCGTATATATCGGTTGAGATATCCTTGACGGAATCTATGCTTTTGTGGAGCTCCTTTAGATCGCCGTTGTTTCGTATGATATCTCTCAGTGAATAGCATATGATGTCCGAAAAATCATCCAGTACAAGATGCGGTGTGTTGCTTTTCAGTATCCCGGCACGTATAGCCGTGGACGAGGGGTATCGTTTGAGCGACGGATTGGTCGCGTCACGGTAATCCTGCCCCTCGCGCAGGAGAGTGAGCGGGATGATGTGGGAGCCAAGCTTCAACAGGCTTAAGCAGTATTCGATCCCGAGGATGTTGTTTGGCATCGAGAAAAACGGCTCGTCGATGTCCGTCTCACCTATCACGTTTAACAGAGCCTGTGCTCTGGCATCAGGGTACGACAGCCCTTCCTTCAGCCTCGACTCGAGTATCGACTGGAACTCCGTTCGCGATCTGTCCTCCCTCTCGAGCGTTTCGGCGACCTTCATGAAGCTGTCTATATTGCCCTGCTCGCTCCCGAAGCATACGTGTGTGACGAAGCCGAGCTCGTTCAGAGCCTTGATACCGCCGTACGCGAAGTCTCCCGCGGACGAGAGAGAGTAGCGTATAGGCATCTCAAACACGAGATCCGCTCCGCCCTCAAGGGCGTCCTTTGTTCTGGAATATTTATCAAAAATAGCCGGCTCGCCGCGCTGGACAAAGTCCCCGCTGAGTATCACGACCACGTAGTCGGCCTCTGCCATCTCCTTGGCGCGCCTGATCTGATAGGCGTGACCGGAGTGAAACGGATTGTACTCGGCTATGATGCCCACAACATTCATATATATACCTCACTTTGTTAAGGAAATACGGATACCATCAGCATTTTCCAAGAAAAAACAGACCGTATCAATATTTCGATTATACTACTATTTTAATTCAATGTCAAAAAAAGATAAAAACATCTTGCATGGTTTTGAATCTGATGTTATAGTATGGGGTGTAACTTCCACATAAATGTTTGAGGCTGTACGTGCAGGAGCGTCACATGCAGCTTAAGTCATACGTTCCGGAATGGTGGTAAAAATGGGAGGCTTTTTCGGGGTAGTAGAAAAGAAATCCAAATCGGATTGTACGTTTGATCTTTTTTTTGGAACGGATTATCATTCGCATCTTGGGACAAGGCGCGGAGGCATGGTCGTATATGATGCTGAGGACGGCTTTGACAGAGCCATACACAACATTGAGAATGCGCCCTTTCGTACAAAATTCGACAAGGATATGCATGATATGAAGGGACACATGGGGATAGGCTGTATCTCCGATTTTGAGCCGCAGCCGCTCATCGTTCGTTCACACCATGGAACCTATGCGATCACTACGGTCAGCAAGATAAATAATGTTGACGAGATAGTTGAGTCTATTTTTGAAAATTCTTCACTTCACTTTTTGGAGATGAGCGGTGGCGAGATAAATGCCACGGAGCTTGTTGCGGCTATCATCGACAGAAAGGATAATCTCATAGACGGGATCAGATACGCGCTCGAGCTGATTGACGGCTCGCTGACACTGATGCTGATGACCACCAAGGGAATATATGTTGCGAGGGACAAGTACGGGCGCACGCCTGCATTTCTCGGAGAAAAGGAGGAGGCGTACTGTATCACCTTTGAGGACTTTGCCTACAGGAACCTCGGCTACAGGGATATGAAGATGCTTGCTCCCGGTGAGATAGATGTTGTAACGCCCGATGGCGTGAGGACGCTTGCAACGGGCGATAAGGAAATGAAGATATGTACATTCTTATGGGTGTACTACGGCTATCCCTCCAGCTCATATGAGGGAGTGAGCGTTGAGCAGATGCGCTATCGCTGCGGAGCCTGTCTGGCAAAGCGCGACAACGTAAAGCCTGATATAGTGGCAGGAGTTCCCGACTCCGGGACAGCGCACGCCGTCGGATACAGCAATGAGTCGGGCATACCGTTTTCAAGACCATTTATCAAGTATACGCCGACCTGGCCGAGATCGTTCATGCCTACCATCCAAAGCAAGCGCGACCAGATAGCAAAGATGAAGCTTTTGCCGGTCCACGACCTGATCGACGGCAAGAGCCTGCTCCTGATCGATGATTCGATAGTGAGGGGAACACAGCTTAGAGAGACCACGGAATTCTTGTACGAGAGCGGAGCAAAGGAGGTACATATACGTCCCGCGTGTCCGCCCCTGGTATACGGCTGCAAGTACCTCAACTTCTCCAGGTCGAGATCGGAGATGGATCTGATAACAAGGCGCGTGATCGCAAAGCTGGAGGGTACCACGGAGGTTGAGGATGATGTGCTTAAGCAGTACACCGATCCGAATTCCGAGAAATACAACCGGATGGTTGAAAAGATAAGAGAAGAGCTGAACTTCACATCGCTTATGTACAACAGGCTTGACGACATGCTGGAGGCTGTCGGGCTCCCGGTCGAGAATCTGTGTACCTACTGCTGGAACGGTGAGGATTAGACACTGTCGTTTGTGTTACAAAAAAGTGACGCCAACTGCGACGTCACTTTTTCTTCTTCTTCTTCGGAAGCTCCAAAAACTTTTTGCTTATGTTGGACTTTAATACATCAAATATATAATCATAGTTAAAACGGGAATCATCCGAGAGTATCCCGTGACTGTCGGCGAGCTCCCTTGTGTAATCCTTCAGCCAGTAGACCCGGATATCCCTGTGTCCGCTTCGATAGTCGGTCACGGTAGGTATGAGCTTCGGATCCTTGAGCTTGACCGTAAAGGTCTCATTCAGCATATCCTCCGTCACCTCAAAGGAGAGAGACAGGGTGACACCGATGATGTTGTCCGCCTTTACCTGTCCCGATATGAAGTTTCCGAGCGAGTACGCGCAGAAGGCTTTTCTGTCGCCTGATCTGACCCATTCTGCATCCTGCACGACATGAGGGTGAGTACCTATTATCAGATCGGCGCCCCAGCCTGTAAGCTTTTTGGCGAGAGAGCGTTGCTCATCTGTTATCTCGTGGCGATCCTCGTTGCCCCAGTGACAGCTGACCACGACCACGTCTGCTTTCTTTCTCGCGAGCTTTACCTGCTTTTTTATTATATCCGTTTCACTTAAAAATATGACCCTTGTTTTCGAGTCTGACGGTGTCGATATCCCATTGGTCCCATAGGTATAGGACAAAAATGCGAACTTGACGCCATCTACGGTTTTTATCGGTATCTTATCATATTTATCCTTTTTCACCAGCCCGGTTACCAGCGTGTCCTCCGGCATGCTCTTCCAGAATTTGGCTGTCTCCGCAAGTCCCAAGGCACCCTGATCGTAGGTGTGATTGGTGGATATGTTGAAAACTCTGAAGTTGATATCATACAGTGCATGTGCCACCGCTCCGGGTGATGAGAACGTGGGATAGGTGGAGGGCGGTATGGTGTCCGTGACCAGCGTCTCCTGGTTCATCCAGTTGATATCCGTATCCTTAAAAAAAGATGCCACCTTTTCGTAGCAGAATGAAAAATCGTAGGCGCCCTTTTTGCCGCGTCCCCTTGCCTGTGAATAGAGCTCCGAGTTTATCAGATCGTCGCCGCTGGCTGAAAAGGTGATCAGCGTAGTGGCGGCATCCTCGTCTTCGCCCGTATCTGCTGCGGAGCCTGTCGCGCTCGTCGTAACCGGAAACGGTGTCGCTACGGTCGCAACCTCGCTTACCGGCACGGTCATCTGCTTTTTGGCGAGGAAAAATCCGCCAAAACCGGTGGCGATACAGCCCAGGACAATGAGCAGAATATGTATAAATCTTTTCATGACGGTTATATATTCCTCCAAGTTTAAGTTATAAACAGTAATATTATGATATCACAACTTTCCTATATGTGCAAGTTTGTCTTGTTTTTTTCAAAAAAGTGATGTATAATCTAGGAAAAATATCATTTAGGAAAGAAGGAATGACAAATGGAGAAGCAAAACATCGACTGGCACAATATCGGATTCGGCTATCATAAGACCAGAGCAAGATATGTGTCCAACTTTGAAGACGGCAAGTGGGATGAAGGGACCATGACGGAGGACGATACCGTCACCATGAGTGAGTGCGCGGGAGTTCTTCAGTATTCACAGAGTTGCTTCGAGGGTCTCAAGGCGTATACCACTGAGGATGGAAGGATAGTCACATTCCGCCCGGACTTAAATGCCGAGCGAATGATAGACACCACAAAACGTCTGGAGATGCCGTCATTCCCCAAGGAGAGGTTCATCGATGCGGTCGAGAAGGTGGTCAAGGCAAATGCGGACTACGTACCGCCGTATGGATCGGGAGCTACGCTCTACCTAAGACCCTATATGTTTGCAAAGGGACCCGTCATCGGAGTTGCACCGTCGAAGGAGTACCAGTTCCGTCTGTTTTGTACACCGGTTGGACCGTATTTCAAGGGCGGAGCAAAGCCGATCACTATCCGTGTCAGTGATTTTGACCGCGCGGCACCGCATGGAACGGGTCATATAAAGGCAGGACTCAACTATGCCATGAGTCTGCACGCCATAGTCGATGCCCATGAGAAGGGCTTTGACGAGAACATGTATCTGGATGCTGCCACAAGGACCAATGTCGAGGAGACCGGCGGAGCCAATTTCCTCTTTGTAACAAAGGACAACACCGTCGTTACGCCGAAGTCCAAAAGTATTCTTCCTTCCATAACAAGACGTTCTCTCATGATCGTTGCCGAGAAGTATCTTGGTCTGAAGACGGAGGAGAGAGTGGTAAGCTTTGAAGAGGTGAAGGATTTCGCGGAGTGCGGGCTTTGCGGTACGGCAGCTGTCATTTCTCCGGTCGGCAAGATCAACGATCACGGCAAGGAGATATGCTTCCCGAGCGGCATGGATGAGATGGGACCGATAACCAAGAAGCTGTATGATACGTTGACGGGGATACAGATGGGACATATCGAAGCTCCCGAGGGCTGGATTCACGAGATACAGGTCGATTAAGGATATCAGATGGAAGATAAACAAAAGAAAGAAAAAGATAAGACTGTTGAAGCTCCAAGGCACAAGTTTACCGTTATTAAGCTTGTGCTTTTGGTATTCCTGCTCACCGGTCTGATCGGGGTGGCAATATCGGAGATCGTTCTTCCCAGAGAGGTCGACGAGACGGGATATTTCTGTGAAAAATTCACCCCGCAGTGGCTTCAGGTCGAGAAAAACGGGACCAAAAAGCCCGTGGATCTTCCCGGAAAGCTCGAGGGCGAGAGGGGAGATACCTTCATCATAGAGACCAAGGTGACAGCTCAGCTTGCCAGTCACGGATATCTGTGTATAGTGTCGGCAAGACAGGATGTCAAGGTATTTGTGGACACCAAGCTAAGAGCCTCCTATTCGACCGCGAAGACGAGGCTTTACGGCAAGACGAGCACCTCCTTTTATGTCTTTGCGAGGTTCACGGCTGATGATCTCGGGCGAAAGCTGACCATAGAGTTCACGACCGATTCGGCGTACTCCGGGCTGGTTTCAGAGATGTATTACGGAAGTCAGGCGGGGATATGGCTTGCGCTCATAAAAAGAGACGGGCTGGAGCTGTTTATCGGTATAATCATGATACTGCTCTCCGTTTTGAGTATCATAGTCAGCCTTGTGCTCAGGATCATATATCACAAGAGGGATAACAGGGGAGACCTTCTCTACCTCGGTACCGCAGTGATGCTTGTGGGGATATGGGTCATAGCCAACTCTCCGTTCAGGCAGATGATGTTTTCGAATGTATCCTCGATCGGCGACATGACATTTTTCGCGCTGATGCTGCTGCCGCTTCCGTTTGTCATCTTTATGGATCAGGTGCAGGACGGAAGATACTATAAGATCTACAGGATACTTCTGCTACTTGCCATAGCTGACACCATAGTGTGCTCATTGCTTCAGCTGACCAATGTCGTCGATTATCAGTCGTCCGTTATCGTCATATTTGCGGTGCTTGGTGCATCGATAATATCGTTTGCGGTGACGGTGACGATCGACATCATCAAAAAGCGGATCGACGAGTATTTCCACATAGTGATAGGACTCGCGGCGATCTGTCTGTCGGGCGTGTTTACCATGGTCACATATCTGATGCACATGGGCTATATGACAGGAGTTCCGCTTTGTATCGGCTTCACCTTCATGCTTGTCATGGCGGTGATAAGGATGCTCAAGTATTCCGTTATGTCCGAAAACGAGAAGCGTGAAGCTATCCAGGCAAACAAGATGCAGGAGGAATTTTTGGCAAATATGTCTCATGAGATCAGGACTCCGCTCAATGCCATAGTCGGACTCAATGAAATGGTGCTGAAGGAAACAACAGAGGACAGTATACGTGTCTATGCGGCTGATATCAAGGGAGCGAGCAAGACCCTTTTGGGACTTATAAATGACATTTTGGATTTCTCGAAGATCGAATCCGGAAAGGTCGATCTGCAGCCGGTCAAGTACTGGACGGCATTTTTGCTGACAGACTCGTACAACCTCATAGCCAAGAGGGCTGAGGAGAGACATGTCGAGATGAAGGTGGAGGCAGATCCGATGGTTCCCGAGCAGCTCTTCGGAGATGAGACGCGCATCCGTCAGATCATCACAAACCTTCTTACCAATGCGGTCAAGTACACCAACGAGGGCTCGATAACCCTTAAGCTGCACTGGAGAAAGACCAGCATAGAGACTGCGATGCTCCGTATCTCGGTTGCCGATACCGGTATAGGTATCAAGGAGGAGGATCAGGAGAAGCTGTTCCAGTCGTTCAAGAGGGTGGATGAAAAACGAAACCGTAATATAGAAGGAACCGGACTCGGGCTTGTCATATCCAAGCAGCTTGTCGAGCTGATGGGCGGCAAGATCTGGGTAAAGAGCGTGTATGGAGAGGGGTCGGAGTTTTTTGTGGAATTCCCCCAAAAGATCGTATCCGAGAGAGGCATGGGAGAGTTCACGCCGCATCTCGGTACGGCAGATGAGATGATGATACAGAAGTCGACATCGTTTAGCGCGCCGGATGCCCGTATCCTCGTCGTTGACGATGTGGAGACGAACCTTAAGGTCATGAAAAATCTTCTGAAGGATACCGGGATCCGCATAGAGACGGCGTCGAGCGGACAGGAGTGCTTGGAAAAGACCAAGAATAACGGCTTTGACCTCATTTTTCTTGATCACAGGATGCCGGAGATGGACGGTATCGAGACCTTCCACAACATGAGAAACCGTCCGGATGATCCCAATGAGGAGACCCCTGTCATCATGCTGACAGCCAATGTGGTGGCGGGAGCCAAGGAAAACTACCTCCGCGAGGGCTTTACGGATTATCTGACAAAGCCGATCAGGCAGTCAGACCTAAAGCAGATGCTTATAGATTATCTTCCTCTTCACAAGGTACACAGAGAGGAGTGACCTTGCTATTTATACATAAAAAAATACTTGACGCATCGGGAATGATATGA
>DMLD01000050.1 GCA_003453515.1 Lachnospiraceae bacterium | reverse complement strand
AGTATCAGCCAGAAAAATACATAGCCGAGCGTCCCCCATATACCCAGCATCAGATAGGACTCCGGCTCCAGCGTTCCCATCGGGTTCAGGAGCAGTATCCCGAATACGACAGACAGTATAAGTCCTATCCTGCCTGCCGCAACTCTCTTTTTGTTGCCCTCTCCCGCTGCCACGCTCATCGCTGCATACGAGGTGTATCCGAATCCGACCGCCGCTCCCAGTGAAGCAATATCCACGAGCCAGCCAAGTCCCGTTCTTCCGAAAAACGGCCCCACGCACGAGATAAGCGCGATAAATATAACTACATTTACCGGGGCTATATCTCCGCCCTTTTTAAACCAACCCGGCAAAAGTTCCTTCTCAGCCATGGCACTCATAAGCCTTCTGCCGGCCAAGAAAAATCCTATCATACCGGTAAGCACTGCGGCAAACGCGGATGCGACCAGGATGTACACCCCGACTGATCCCATCACCTCATTCGCTGCATTGAACAGCGGAAGCTGCCGAAGTCCCTCATATGTACTCGCATTGTGCAAAAAGTCGGTCCAGGTTTCATATCCCTGCGGCAGTGCCATCGCGGTCACAAGCGTATTCAGGATATACACCCCGCCGCCCATGAGTATGGCCGTGACCATGATCCTTAACGATCTTTTTATCGGGAACCTGAATCTCTCAACCGAAAGTGATATAGTATCAAATCCGACAAACGCCCACGGCATCGTGGAAAACACGGTCATTATACCCACCACGACACCGGTGTCCGTAGAAAACATGGGCTTCAGATTGGAAAAAAAGGTATTCTTGCTGACAAACGCAGCTATGGCTATGACGATGACACCTCCGGCAAGTATGATCGCGAGAACAGCCTGTATCGCTCCTATGAGCTTGGATCCATTCAAGCACAGAAAGGCGATCAATACTATCGCGACCACGCTGATCGCGACCTCTCCCATGTAGATCGGATAACCCGCCACATCATAGACGTGTCCGACCTCGAATATTTTTCCCGGAAGCATACGACAGATAAGGGTCATCGCCGTCGCATTCATAGGAACAAGCGATATATAACAAAGCCCCACAAACCAGCCGCAGAAGAAGCCGTGTTCGGCACCCGAAGATTTTAGAGTATATAAAAATGCTCCCCCGCGCCCGGGATACCTTATCATCATGTACTGAAAGCTTCCTGCGATGATGAGCATGGCTATCACAGCAGGTATGATGGCTATGATCGTTCCGAGCGGTCCCGCAGCCGGCAGATAGGTGTCCGCAGGTAACACAAAAGCACCAAAACCTATGATGGTCCCAAAGGTCAGACCCCAAACATGTAATCCTGATAATGTCTCTCTGTTTCCTCTCATATGTCCCCTCATTTCAGCATCTTACCAATACATATCCTGACCCACTAGCCAAGAGAAGCCCGCAGTTATCCTGCGAGCTCCCCCCTGATAAGCTATAATTATTTCAATTTTGCTTTGATATCAAGAAGCTCCAGCTCCCTCTCAAACGAAGCCAGATCAGTCTTGTCATCGATAACAACAAGCTCTGTATCCGTGAGCTTACAGAACAGTCTGATATCCTCTACGGTAAGAGCTGTCGATACTACGGCATGATGCGCGCCGCCTGCATAGATCCACGCAGCCGCTCCGGTATTGAAATCAGGCTTTAACTTCCACATGAGACGGGCTACAGGAAGCTTCGGCATATTTTTCGGCTCCTGTACAAGCTCGACCTCAGCGCAGATGATACGGAATCTGTCGCCCATATCGATCATGGAAACCTGTATTGCATCTCCCTTGATAGAGTCAAATACCAGACGCGCAGGATCCTCTTTATTACCAATGCCGAGAGGATGTACCTGGATCTTCGGCTTGCTTGCCGCAAATACCGGTGTGACCTCAAGCATGTGGGACGCGAGCTCGAGCTCTTCCCCATCGGTGAGGTCATAGGTGTAGTCCTCGGTAAATCCGGTCGCGCCGTCTCTAGCCTCGGCAAACTTATTGAGAACCGCGCACAGAGCCGATGTCTTGTAGTCGCCCTCCGGTCCGAAGCCATAGCCCTTAGCCATGATATTCTGTGCGGCAATACCCGGAAGCTGCTTAAGTCCGTACAGATCCTGGAAGGTGTCGGTAAACGCGCCGATATTCTCCTTCTCAAGGAACTTGTCAAGAGCAACCTCTATAGCAGCCTGCTCTCTGACAGCATCGATATTGTCGGTATCCATTGTATATTTTTCATTATACTCATCCATCTTTGCATCGATCTCAGCATCTGTCAGTGCATTTTTGATGTCGATGAGCTTTCCGATCGCATAGTAGTTTACATTCCACCCAAAATGTATCTCACTCTCGACCCTGTCACCGTCTGTTACGGCAACATCAGCCATATTGTTTCCGAACATCGCTACCCTGAGGCCGTGGCTGTAATCGATCGCCAGACAAGCCTCCGCGAAGCGGCGGATGTGAGCTAACGTCTTCTCATTTTTATAATATCCGACAGCTATCTCACGTTTGATCCCGAGCCTTGTACACATAAATCCGAATTCTCTGTCACCGTGCGCCGACTGGTTTAAGTTCATGAAATCCATATCGATCTCGTCATACGGCAGCTTCTCGTTGTGCTGCGTATGGAGATGGAGCATTGGCTTGTCAAGCTTCTGGAGAGCCGTTGTCCACATCTTTGCCGGTGAGAAGGTATGCATCCACATGATTACTCCGATGCAATCCGGATCTGTGGACACTTTGATCATTGTCTGCTGTGCTTCAGCATGGTCACGTACCGTAGGCAGGAACTCAACTCCTGCTACCTGCAACTTATCATTCAGGTACGCAGCCATTTCCTTGGAATCTTCAGCTACCTGAGCCAGTGTCTCTTCTCCGTACAGATCCTGACTGCCGGTAACAAAATACAATTTTTTCATCCGGTTACCCCCTATCTGTTTTTTTATTTGTATCAAAGACAATGAGCCCTGAGCTCCTCGCCTGTTTTGGGACTGAGTAATGCAGGTGCGATATCAAACACGGTCCTTGCACCCGACTCTCCCTTGGAATTGAGCCTGTACGCGGCCCTCGCATACGCTACGAGTACAGAGCCCGTAAACTCGGGATTTGAGTCAAGGTCAAGATGATACTCTATGACATGCTTGTTCTCATCAGCTGCTCCCGTTGCTCCGGTATAGATGACCGAGCCTCCGTGCGGAAGTCCTGCGTGATCCCTTTTAAGCTCTTCCTCGCTTATAAAGTGAACCGTTGTATCGTAGTCTGAAAAATAGTTCGGCATCGTTACTATTGCCTTCTCTATTGCAGCC
>DMLD01000156.1 GCA_003453515.1 Lachnospiraceae bacterium | reverse complement strand
GTATTACCCTTTTTACATATGCCACACATGGGAAAAGGGCCGGCAACCACTGCCGGCCCTCATGTTGTTATAACCTATCGTAATTCTTTCACTTGCGGGAACAGCACTGTTTAAAAAACTTGCCATCCACTTGTTACTTAATCTTACTTGATCATAACTTGGTCACGTTTGCTGCCTGTGGTCCCTTCTCGCCCTGGATAACTTCAAACTCTACCTCGTCACCCTCGTCCAGCACCTTGAAGCCGTCCATCTGCAGAGCTGAGAAGTGTACGAATACATCTGTCCCCTCTTCATCGGAGATGAAACCGAACCCCTTTTTCGCATCAAACCACTTAACTGTTCCCTTCATGTGTTTTTGCCTCCTACGTAAAAAAATGAACACTTGAAAACACCGTTCGGTGTCCTCACAACACAATTCATACTTTACCACATGGAAGCGATTATGTCAATAAATTTTTGTTTCAAACATCACTATTTACGCAACCTTTGTTGCCGCCACATCCGTGGTCGGCACGCCCCGGGCGTCAAAGTGTGATGAGCGTTGCGCCTGCGTTGTCTGCCATGCGATCAAGCAGATACTGCTTCGGTCCAACTATCACTGCCAGCTTATCACAGCTCTCGATCGCGTAGGCTCCCGACTTAAGCTTCGTTCCTCCGGCAAATACCACCTGCTTAAGCTTCTTGCAATTGTATATGCAGGCATAAGAGAGATACTTGATGTTCTTGGAAAAATCAAGCTTCTTCAGTGAGAGAACATTTTTGAATGCCTCTCCCGAAACCTTTGTGACCTGCTCAGGCACGGAAAATGAGGATGATGACTTCCTTGAAGGATACTTAAGAAGTGTCTTTCCTCCATTGGTGTAGAGCACGCCGTCCCTCACTGAGTATTTTCCGTAGGTCGATCCGTAAAAAGCGCTTATCCTGTTGCAGCCCGAGAACACATCGTCTGCAAGCTTTGTAAGTCCCGACGGTATCATGATGCTCTTTATCTTGGTGTCAGCAAAGGCTCTGCTGCCGATGGATGTGACGGTAGATGCCATATTTACGGTAGTAAGCCTTGAATCTCCCTCAAACACCGATGCGGCTATGGTCCTCACTCCGGAGCGTATCGTCACGCTCTTTAAGTTCTTCATTTCGGCAAACGCGTGGTTGTGTATGGATGCAGCTCCGACACTCAGGTTCATAAGATGATCGTTCCCCTCAAATGCCGAGCTTCTGATCACGCTTACCGATCCCGGAACCGAGTAGCTTCTCGATGTCTTGTTCATCGGATACTGCAAAAGCATCGTCTTGTTCTTGTCAAAGAGCACGCCGTTAGCCGAGCTGTAGTTCTTGTTTCCGGAGGATACTGTTATGCTCTTAAGGCTTAAGCATCCGCCGAATGCGCCGGGATTCAAGCCCTTTACGCTGGCGGGTATGCTTATGCTCACAAGTCTCTCACAGTCCTTGAACACTCTGTTTCCTATATAGGATACCTTGCCGGGGAGCTTGATCTTCTTGACACGGGTCCCCTTGAATGCGCCGTTTCCTATGTACTGGAGCTTGGCATTCAGCTTGATCTTTTTCAGTCCGCTCCCCTCAAACGCCCCGTCGCCGATCGCGTATATCTTTTTTCTGAGAGTAATGGTTTTCAGGCTCTCACAGCCGTAGAACGCCCTTCTCTTGATAAGCTTTGTCAGGGGAGAGAGTGTGACCTTCTTAAGCGAGGTACATCCGTAAAACGCTCTCTCGGGAACTGACGCCATGTTCTTTGGTATAACGATCTTGGTCAGCGCGCTGCACCTTCCGAATGATGTGGTGAACTTGGTGTTCTTGCTCTTGAAGGTCACGCTTTTAAGCTTTGTACAGTGGTAGAACGCCTCATCTTCGATTCTTCTCACCTTGGCGGGGAAGCTTATGGATGTAAGTGCGTAGTTCTCTCTGAATGCTCCGCTCTCTATGGTCTTTACCTTCCTTCCGAGCGTTACGCTGCTGAGCTTCGTACATCTGTAGAACGCATTGCTTCCGATACTTTTTACCGAGGACGGTATGGTTATCGACTGCAGCTTCTTGCAAAATTCGAAGCAGCTTGATGGTATACTGCTCAGCTTGTTTGTATTGAAGGTCACCTTTTTCAGTCTGTCACAGCCGTAGAACGCATATGATCCGATATAGCTTACCGAGGACGGTATGGTTATCGACTGCAGCTTCTCGCAGTTTTCAAATGCGCTTGAGCTGATGCTCTTCAGGGAATCCGGAAGCGTTATACTCTTTATCGATGTATTGGAAAAGGCTCCGTAGTCGATGTCACACACCGGATATCCGTCGATGCTTGACGGTACAGTCACCTCTGTCCCGTTTCCCGTGTAGGATGTGATGGTCACCTTCTCGTCATCCACATAATAACGAAGCGGCCCCTCTACACCGTCTGTGTCGTCCTCCTCTGCGTCAGTGGCATCCTCCGTCGGAACCTCTTCTCCGTCTGTCTTGAATACCGAAAGGCTGTCTGTATGCTTCATCGTCTTCTCCGATGAATACGCCAGGGACACTCCTCCATTAGCACACAGCGGAAACACCATTGCTCCGCACATCACAAGTGCTATCACCTTTTTTCTCATGTTTTTCATTTCCATAGCTGATCCTCCCAGTCTTCTTTGATACTTCCGTGAACACCCGGTTTCGTCATCATTCACGGCTTTGTTTTGCTGTTCTGTAAATGCTAACGAACAGGGATATGGTTTTATTGCAAATTTTTTAAATTTTTTTCTGTTTGCTCCATTATACAAAAAAAGATACTGTTTAGCAAGCCTGTTTTGGAAGTGAAAATGCATATGTCGATATAAATCATTTGCAAAACCATCAAAATCATGATATCATGTTTTCCATGATACTATAGGACGACGATACTATAAGACGACACACAAAACAACGGAGAAAACTATGAGCATAAAAAACGATGAACCAAGACAGAGCATAGGACTCACAGGCGTACAAAACGCAAGAGAGCTCGGCGGCTACAGGACCGCTGACGGGAAAGAGGTCAAGCATGGCATTTTTCTGAGATCGGCGAAGCTTTCCACTGCCACGGAAGATGATATAAAAAGGCTGACGGATGACTACAGCCTCGCCAAGATACTTGATTTTCGTTCAGATGAGGAGATATACGGCTCTCCGATGATAAAGATATTCGGCAGTATCGGCGAACCTGATCCGGATCCGGATATAGAGGGCGTGTCGTATATCCATCTTCCGATCATTGATATGACGCGCATGCTTGAAGCTAGTGAGGAGGTGCTCTCTCTGGTCGACGATCCATCTGACTTTATCACTCTCACCCGTGTCATGCTGGACAAAGGGATCGTAGGTGACAATATGTATATCACATTTCTCAAGGATGAGCTCGGGAAGAAAAACTACGCCCGCATGTTTGAGGAGATCCTCTCCCTCGGAGACGGCGAATCGATCCTGCTTCATTGTACGCAGGGCAAGGATCGCACAGGTCTCGCTGCAATGCTGATACTCTCTGCCCTGGACGTTGACCGGGATACGATCACGGATGACTATATGCTTACGAACCTGTACTGCAGTGAGCGGATCCGGGAGGAACGCAAGATGATCGAAAGCTCGGGAGCCATACCGGCTGATAAAATAGATGAGTTCATGATCGTGATGGATCAGGTCAGCAGGGATACCATGGATAATGTCCTCTCTCATCTAAGCGAGAACTACGGCTCCGTCAAGGGATATATACGCGATGCTCTCGGTCTGCCCGAAAGCGCACTCGCCGGGATGAGGGACAGATTCCTGTCATAAGGGCATCCTCACGAGAATGTTGTCCGATGAGTAGAAAATCACGACATAAACACGCGGCTTTGCTGTGTCGTTCGCAGCTGTTCACACTTCACATATGAGGAGAAGAATATGAGATCAGAAAATAATGATAAGGACATGACGAGCTTCCTTGAGGGACTTCGCAGCATCTCCATAGAGGGGCTCGAGGAGATAGGCAAGGGCGGCAACGGAACGGTATACCGTCTTGATCCCGAAACCATCGTAAAAGTGTACTACGGCGACCGCAACACCGTCGAAAAGATAAATCACAACCGGGAAGTGACAAAAAGTGTATTTGTCCAGGGGATCCCCACCACCATTGCTTTTGATATGGTTCGTGTCGGAGACAACTACGGAGTGGTATATGAGATGATCGACGCCAAATCACTCTCCCATGAGATCGTCGCCAATCCGGACAAGCTTGAATATTATGCCAATCTGATCGCAGATACTTTAAAAACTCTGCACAGCACGGAATTTGAAAAAGGAACACTCCCTAATGCCAAGGAGGCTGCATACCGTGATGTTAAGGCTATCTATGACTGCGGTGTCATCGACAGCTCCGAGGTCGACATCCTTCACAAGATGATAGATAATGTACCCGACAGATACACATTTATACATCAGGACTTCCACCCCGGCAACATCATGCTGCAAAAGGGTGAGCCCGTACTCATCGATGTCGAGGACGCAGGACTCGGACATCCTGTTTTTGACCTGTCATCGATGTATCTGGTATATGTGACTGCTGCGCACGTCGGAAATAAAGGCTTCGAGGGCATAAGTGCCAAGCAGTTCGATATAATATGGGATCTGGTCATGAAAAGATACTTTGGCACCACGGACGACAAAAAGATAGCCGACTTAAACCGTGTTTTGCTCGCATACTCACGGATCAAATACCTTCGCGGTGTCGCCACCTCGCCCAGAGTGCCAAAGCTGTTAAGAAAAACAGTACCTAAGTTTATAAAGAAAAAGGTCATCAACGACGCCAAGACCATATCGATTGCAGACTCGGAGTTGTTGATGGGTCTTTGATCAGCGTTTCATATTATCAGCGTTTAATCTGATCAGCGTTTCATCAGGAAAACGTCTCCGTCATTTGGCGCTATCGAGACTCTGAGCCTGCCATCTAAGACCTCTGTCTCCTCACCGGAGACGGCGCCGGTGTAGAGACCGTTTGCCGCCTCCACATCGAATGACGCCGGATCGTCGGAATTGTTCACCGTGACAATGGCACATCCGGTCTCATCCTCTCTGACAAATGCGTAGTTGGTCGTCGTCAGCAAGAGCTCTCTGTAGGTACCGTATGTGAGAGCTTTCAGCTCCTTTCTTGCCTTACCCAAGGCCACGATCGTCTTCAGATACTCATTTGTCTCATAGGCATCCGCATAGTCGGAAAGCTCGATTGCAGGCCGAAGCGAGGCGTCGGAGCCCTTTTCCTTCTTCCCCTCGATACCGAATTCCGAGCCATAGTAGATGGACGGGATCCCGGGCATCGTGTACAAAAGTATGTGTACTATCTTCCAATGGTCTCTGTTGGCAAGCTTGTTGATGATGCGCTCTACATCGTGGTTATCGCAAAAATTGTAAAGGTGCTTCCCCTCGGGACGGTTGAGTCCCATATCCATACTGCGCTTTAACGTGTGGGCTATTTCAAAAAAATTGTGGGAGTTGCACCCCGAGAACAGCGCCTTGTGAAGCGCATAGTTGGTCACGGAGTGAAGCATCTCGTCATTTACCCAGCGGTTATACTCTCCGTGGATGACCTCTCCCATCAGATAAAAATCATCCTTGCCTATCGTGTTTGCCACATAGCGGATGTGCTTCATATAGTCGAATTCAAGCACATCGGCAGCGTCAAGCCTGAGCCCGTCTATATCAAACTCCGACACCCAGAATCTCATGACCTCTGCTATATAGTCCTTTACACCCTCGTTGTACTGGTTGAGCCTTACCAAAAGATTGTAGCCTCCCCAGTTATCGTATGAGAATCCGTCGTTGTACTCGTTGTTGCCGC
>DMLD01000192.1 GCA_003453515.1 Lachnospiraceae bacterium | reverse complement strand
AGCCTCTCGTACCTCGCATCGTCTCCGTCATTTTTCGCGGTGATCAGCGCATTTACCTGCTCAAACATACTGTCGCCGCCCGCCTCCGCCGTCTTCTTGCGAAGCTGGAATTCCTTTGACCTCTTGCCTGTCTCTTCCTCATATATATATCCCTTGGTCTCCTCGCCGGCAAACAGCAGGATCGATGCGGTGAATATACCGTCGAACACCCTCTCCATCGGCTGTGAGACATACTCTCCGTCCTTATTTTTCACAAAGAGAAATACTCCGCCCGGCGTTCCGCTGTAATACTGCACGATAACAGGCGTCCTGATCTCATACGGCACGGTGATGCCGCCGCCAAACTCCTTCATGAACGGAAGGATGCAGCCCTCGTCCGCCATATCTTCAAGGCTTCTCTCGATGAAGTCGCGTTCCTTTTCGTTGTATTTATCACGACCAACAAGCCTTTTGAGCGCCGAGAGTACCATCACGGGCTCCTTTTCGTACATAGCCTGACGGTACACCTTTTCAAATATCTTGTCAGACATATCGTTACGTCCGACTATGAACTCATACGCCATCTGCGAGAGATACGCCTTCACCAAAACCCTGTTCTCTCCGTCATCGTAGTATTTCAGAAAAATATCCTCGCATACCTTGGTATCCCGGCACGCAAAGAGCACCTGACCCAATAGTCTCTCCCTGACGCCCTCGTAGAACGCGGGATTTGTCTTGATATGCCCCTCCATGCTCTCCAGCTGATCCGTTCCCGTACCCACTCTCTTCATGGGAAGCGAGTCCCTGAACAGCGAGATTAATGTATCTGTCTCGCCCATGTAATACTGGAGCAGATAGTTGAGTATCGGGTGATCGTGGTGTCCCTTGTTGTACAATATCAGAGCCCACTTGACCAGACTGTCCTCAAACTCGTAGTTGAGCGTGCGTATGCGATCGATCGTGAGCTCCAAAAACTCCTTCTCCTCACAGCCGCTCCGTCCGTATCGCTTCAGCAGCGTCGCCGCCTTCTCCATCTCCTTACACTGCACGCAGATGGTAGCTATCTCGCCTATCCTGCTGCGCTTTATCGTGTCGGGCTTTAAGTATCTCATAAGAAGCTTTAGATACGGCATCCTGTCATCCTTCGACACATAATCCTTCAAATGATCGAATATCCTTAAGAATACCTTACCATGGAAATTGTCTCTCAGCTTGTCGCTTAGCAGTGCGCGATACAGTATGTCCAACCCCACATTGTCAAGCCTCGGCTTACGCCACGCTTCATAGGTCAGGTTAAAAAGCAGATTGTCAGGCACGTCCGCCGGTACGAGTTCGATTTCCTGTATCTGCTCATTCTCATCGACAGCTTCAATATCATCCTGCGCACTATTGGTCTCGTCTGCTGCTTTATTCTCCCCGGTCCCATCGCCCTGAGCATCCTCAGCGGCACCCTGAGTCAGTATCGGATAGCATAGCAGCGCGAACTCATCTCCGTCAAAAAATCTCTCCAATGTGTAGTCAATGCTGTTTAAGTATCTGTTGCCCTCCTTGTCGTGGAAGAATATCCTGTACTCCGGAGTGTAGATGTCCAGCAGCGCCTTACCCCGATCAAGAGGATAGCTTCTCTCCGACTTTGTCTGCATATGCACGAGCGTCACACTCTCTATACCCTCTGTCCTGCAGGTGAGCAGGTGTCTGAACAATACGTGCGGAAGATGTGTAGTAAGCTCCTTGGTCACATCCTCCCTTTTGAGCATTTCCCTATACAGATACCCAAGATCCGTATTGACTCTTTCCTTGCCGATCTGGTCGATCACAAACTCGTGTATCTGCTCCTCATAGTTCTCAAACGCCTCGGGATTTATCTCCCTGTTTCTTACTATATTTGCATAGAGAAATGCCTTTCTTGCGTCGTTCATATGGTTTTCGAACTGGAAATAGGACAACACAATCTGAGGGAGAGGTTCGGTAGTCTGCGGATCGATCGTATACATATAGTACTCAAAGAGATCGGTCAGACGAAGCCTTTCGTTGACTCCCCTTTCATACCACGGGAAGTATCTCCTGTCCCTTTTCTCATATCTGATAAGAAGCGTACAGATATTACGCAATGTATCTACAGAATTAGTAAGTTCATACACCCCGAAGAGCACCTGCATCAGCAGAGCTCCGGTCCCCTTCCTGAGAAGATCGTTGTCTCTTCCGTAGCCGAGTCCGCTCCCGGTATCGATGGGCGGCAGTCCCCTTCCTCCGGAGAGCACCGTGATGACCTCGCAAAGCTCATTTGTGATAAGTCCCTGGCGCAATCCGTACAGAAGCACTCGTAAGTTGAGTGCGTCGAGCTCGCGCAGCAGATCAGGCTGCGCCACATACCTTCTCATAAGCTCGGAGTAGAGCACCGGAGTAGCCGCGCTCCTTGTAAGCAGCTCTCTTATCCTTTCTACACATCTTGCATCCGCACCGTACTGCGCGGGATTGCACCTCATGGATATGACCATGAGGATAGTGCTCATATATCCGTTCTCCGCGAACCTGTCAACAAGAGCCCTTAACTCATCAAGCTCCTCCTGACGGTTTGAGTAGAGATACTTGATATACTGTATAAGTATATAGTTTTCCACCTCTGTCTGATCCGCCCCTATATCGGGACAGCTCATCCTCTCAGTATCCCTGTAAAACTCCAGTCTTGCCGCTTCACTTTCCAGCAGATACGCCATATAGCCCTTAAGCGGCATCGAAAACCTCAGATCGAGTCTTTCAAGGACGGATCTGTGCTTTTGTAAAAATCCCTTGAACTCGGACTTTTCTACTCTGCCCTCCTCGTAAGCCAAAAGGCTTCTGATCAGCATTCCCCACACTGCCTGCTTCGCTCTGGCTATCTTTCTCTCCTTATAGCCCACAGGCGAGTGCACACTTATCTCTATAACATGCGTCTCATAGGGACTTACAAGCCTGATACGGGCGTGATGGCGTCCCTCACTCACGCGCCCCGCTATTATCATCAGCCCCAGACGTCCACGCAGATCACTGAACTCGTCCGTCCACAAAAGCTTCCTGTCCGTCTCTATGAAGTCGCCTTCCTTCTCGACCCGTATCATGACAGAGCCCCACGCGCTGAGGTTCAGCATGATCGAATCCTCTATATCATTTCCGGCAAGCTCATAGTTCAACCGTATCGTTCCGTCCTCATCATCCGGGGCTGTCTGCGCGCTTCCTGTGTACTCGGGCAAAAACCGCACGGGCTTCTTTTTCCCGGTTCCCACGAGAAACTCCTCCATCCCTGAGAGTCCGGTGTTTCCCTTGGACAGTCTGTCATATATCAGCTGTCCCTCAAAATCCCTGTAAAGAAACGTATCACGAAAAACGGGGTCTCTGAAAAGCTTCAGCCCCGCTTCACGATCCCGCTCGGTTTTCTTGATGAGCGTATAATAATCACGCACCGGCTCGCCCTCCTCATCGGTAAGCTCCGGCGCCACGACATTTATCTCATAGGGAACATGCTCCTCACCCCGGTCGGTGACAAGTATCAGCTTCCCGCGAAGTACAGTGCCCGCTATCAGCTCGCTCGCGTCCACCTCGACACCCAGCACATTTTCCTCGCCCTCAAAGACCGGTAAAAATGTGATCTCGGCAGCCTCGGCAAACCCGAAGCCCTTGATCTTGTCATGCCTTGCATCGCTGACAGTGAAGGTCGCGGACGTCTTTGTGCCCGTTACCACTTCGATCTCGAGCTTTTCGGGCTCTATCACAAGCTTAGCACTCTCATATGTGAAGTTCCCCTTCGCAAGGAAGTATATCTTCTCTCTCATACGGTGTGTCCTCTTTTATCGATGGATGATCTCGTGTCTTCCCGGCCCGTTTGATACCATGGTTATCGGTACCTCAAGCTCTTTTTCTATAAACTCGATATATTTTCTGCAGTTCTCGGGCAGCTTGTCATACTCCGTGATACCGCGTATATCCGTCTTCCATCCGGGAAGCATCTCATACACCGGCTTTGCCCTCTTAAGCTTTCCGGTGGTTGGGAAATCCCTGAGCACCTCGCCGTCGACCTCGTATCCGACGCATACCGGAAGCTCATCGAGATAGCCGAGAACATCAAGGACCGTGAGCGCGACCTCTGTAGCTCCCTGCACCCTGCAGCCGTAGCGGCTCGCAACGGCATCAAACCAGCCCATGCGCCTCGGTCTTCCCGTGGTCGCGCCGTACTCTCCTCCGTCGCCGCCTCTTTTTCTCAGCTCATCCGCTGCCTCTTCATCATCTATCTCGCTTACAAACTCTCCCGCGCCGACCGCTGACGAATAAGCCTTCACAACAGTCACGATGCGCTTTATCTCATACGGCGGAACTCCCGCGCCGATGCTGCCGTATCCTGCAAGCGTCGACGAGGACGTCACCATCGGGTATATACCGTGGTCAGGATCCTTTAGGCTTCCGAGCTGTCCCTCAAGCAGGATCCTCTTGCCGTCCTTTCTCGCCTGATACAGGTAAGCGCTCACATCGGTTACGTACGGGCTTATCATATCCCTGTACCTGATCATGGTCTCCATCAGCTCGTCTACATCGAGCAGTGGCTTGTGATAGAGGTGCTCGAGCATGATATTTTTCTTAAGGCAAATGCCCTTAAGCTTCTCCCTGAGCTCGTCCTCATCGAAAAGCTCACACACCTGTACGCCTATCTTGGCGTATTTGTCGGAATAGAAAGGCGCTATACCCGATTTCGTCGAGCCGAACGACTTGCCGCCGAGCCTCTCCTCCTCATACTGATCGAAAAGTATGTGATAGGGCATCACTATCTGCGCCCTGTCCGAAACGAGTATGTGTGGCTTGGGAACACCCCGCTTCACTATGCCGTCTATCTCGTTTATAAGATTATCTATATTCAGCGCAACTCCGTTACCGATGATACTGACCGTGTGGTCATAAAAAACACCCGACGGAAGGATGTGAAGCGCGAACTTCCCATAGTCGTTCACTATGGTGTGTCCGGCGTTTGCTCCTCCCTGAAAACGGACGATGATGTCAGATTCCTCTCCAAGCATATCCGTTATCTTACCCTTACCTTCATCGCCCCAGTTGGCGCCTACTACTGCAGTGATCATACAACCTCTCAATCCGGGGGACATCCCCCAAAAACATTTTTCCACAACTTATTTATTATACCTTATTATATGCAGTAATGTCAAGATATAGAGATACCAAGCTTTTCTGCACACATATCGTAGCCCTTTTGCGGCCATTCCTTCGCAGCCTGAACACTGAGTATCGGCTCAGCCTCGTTCATGGCATTGTAGAACCACATCGCCGCTTCCTCATAGTCTCCGCGGTCAAAGAAATAGTGCCCAAGCTCACAGCACATCTCCGACGAGCCCTCCGAGAGCATATCCTTCATGGAGTATTTGAGCAGAGTGTCAGCGTCACCGCGTAGTCTCGCCGCATGGCAGACCACACACGCCGCCTCGCGAACCTCGTCAATACTTCTTTTCTCATCACAAGCGCTCTCCCTAAACAACTCCTCGGCTTCGAGAAAATCCTCGTCCTTTCCCGATATATAGAGCTCCATCGCGTACATATGGTGAAGGTGCTTTGAGAGCCTGCGCCCCTCTCTGAATTCCTTCAAAAATATCCTATAATCTCTCCCGCTGTGCAGTCCCTCAGGCTTATGAGTGATCACAATATCCGAATCATAAACGATCGGATCGAGTCTCATTTGCTCATGGACCGGCTCTATCCATGTGAATGTACGCAGTCTTTTGAACAGCTTGGGTCGAAGCTCTGCGTCAAAGTTATACGCCGTACCACTCTCGAGCTGGTTCCCGTAGATCATCTGAACTATCTCTATCTCAGGAATTAAGTTTCGTTTTAATATGTCAAACTTCGCCCAATTTTCCTCATCTAACACCTCGTCGGCATCCGCCGAATATATATAGTCCTTGGTCGCATGAGAGAAGGCAAAGTTCCTCGCCGCCGAGAAATCATCTATCCATTCGAAGTCATAGACCTTGTCCGTATACCTCCTTGCGATCTCCTTTGTGGAGTCCGTAGACCCGGTATCGACTATGATGATCTCATCCATCAGATCATGCAAAGACCTGAGACACCGCTCAAGGACTCTCTCCTCGTTTTTTACTATCATACATAAACTGAATTCCATAGTCACCTCCAATCGACCATGCGCAGCTGCACGCTTTCCCTGCCGTTATATACATTTATGTCGGGATGATAGGCGAGTGCGAGCCTTACTCCCGACTCGCCCCTTCTCATCCCGGCAAGCTCTCTCTCTCCGTATTTCCTTATAATATAGCTGTCAAACTGTTCACTTCCGAAAAACAGTATCGCAGCAACACTTACACCCACCTCATCCGCCACATGAAGCTTGATATGCTGGTTGCCGACTCCCATATAATCTATGCGCAAAACTCTCAGATCCTTTTGCGCAAACACCGGCGAGGAATTCGCCACGCCAAACGGCTCCATAACCGATAGCTCCCTTATGACTCCGGGCGTAAGCCTTGATATGGGAAACGGCACATCTATTATCAGCTTTCTTACGAAATCCTCTCTCGTAAGTCCGCTGTCCTCATTCAGCCTTCTCCTAAGCTCATCAAGCGAGCTCTTTGGTATGGTCAGCCCTGCCGCCATCGCATGACCGCCGAAGGCGATCGTCAGATCCTTGCATTTCATCAGGGCGTTGAACATGTGATAGCTCTCGATCGAGCGCCCGGAGCCCTTGATCCTCTCCTCTCCGTCATCGCCCGAAGCCGCGTCAGTAAACACGATCGCGGGATGATTAAATCTTTCTTTTACTTTTCCGGCAATCAGCCCGACTATCGACTCGTGCACTCCCTCCACATACAACACCAGTACATCATCAAGCTCTCCCTCATCCGCATTCGGGAATCTCTCATACACCATATCGACAGCGGTCTTTGTTCCCCTTTCGGTCATAGCCTTGCGCTTACTGTTCAGCTCCGTCAGTTCATCCGCAATAGACACAGCCTCTCCCGCATCCTGCGCAAGCAAGAGCGCAAAGGCTTTCTCTACGGAATCGATACGCCCGGTGGCATTTATGGTCGGTCCTATCTGGAACGACACATTTCCCGCCTTTATCTTCTTATCTTTAAATCCCAGACTGTTGATCAGAGCGCGCAATCCTATATCAGCTGTCTCATCAAGACACTTAAGTCCCTCCCTGACAAGTATCCGATTTTCATTCTTTAGCTCCATCACATCGGCTACCGTTGCCACACCGGCATAGGGCAGCAGCTCATTCAACTTGTCCGACCGCTGCTTACCGGACAGCTCCTTATCAGGAAGATCACCGTGCTCGTACAGCGCCTGTATCAACTTGTACGCAACTCCCGCACCACACAATCCATCGAAAGGATACTCATCACCTTCCTGCTTGGGATCTATGATGATATCGGCGCACGGCAGGACCTCCTGCGGCTCGTGATGGTCGGTGACTATCACCTTGAGTCCTCTCTCTACCGCATATGAGACAGCGTCCGTGGCAGCTATCCCGTTGTCACAGGTTATGATCAGTCCGCAGCCATCGCGTATGGCGTCATCAACTATCCTTCGGTTGAGCCCGTATCCCTCACTGACGCGATCGGGCGTGTATATCCTTGAGGTAAACCCTACATTTTCCAATCCTTTTTTGAGTATCACCGCAGAGCATATCCCGTCGCAGTCGTAGTCTGAGGCTATGGCTATAGCGCTCCCCGACCACCCGGATAGCAGCCTTACGGCATCGGCTACCCCCTTCATCAGCATCGGATCCCACAGATCATCCATGGTTCCGCGGAGATATCTCTTCATATCAGTCACATCGGTGATACCCCTGTTGCACATACAGCGTACAACGACAGGGCTTACACCCAGTTCATCCGCAACCTCGCGATATGTCCGCCCGCCATCGACCTGTATACCTCTTTGCATCCACTCACTGTCCATGCTCCGACCCCTCCGCCCGAATGCATCATAACTACATGCGCCCGAGCATATCTCACTTATACATAATTTCTTTAATAGATTACCACGATTGTGTATTTTTGTCAAAAACAAGACCTTGCATTTAATCTCAAAAGGTGTTATCATATCAGTATAAAAATATGACCAACGGTCATATTTGCAAACTATCTATAAAATCAGGGCGGGTTTATGACCGTTCCGGAATGGAGGTAAGAACATGAACAAAATCAAAAAAATCATTGGCTCTGCGCTTCTTTCGGCATCACTCGTTGCAGGATGCATCGGCGCAGCACCGACAGCAGCTCTTGCTGCTGACACACAGGTGGACGCAGCTACCGCACAGGAGCTGATCAACAAAGTCGTCTCGTCCGTACAGACAGCTGCAGATCAGGGCACCGTCGTGACAGATATCAACTTTAGTCTTGAATCTGCACTGCTTTCAGCCCTTTCGCCTAATACACCTGCCGCAATTAAATCGACAGTTAAGGTCGACAAGAAATCAGGTGTAGCCACAGTGGATGTACCCAATGGAGACAGCACTGTTACCGGATACGAAGATATAAACGCCGGTACCATCTACAGTTATAACGCTGATCTGGGTCGCTATGAAGTTAAACCGATCGGAGCCGGTGATCCATCACTCTCGGATCTGTCCAACTTCGATTTTGGTCTTAACGATTACGCTGAGTATTCGACCTACTTTACATCCGATGATGTCACCATCAACGACAAGACATACCACACAGCAGGCGTCAAACTTGATCTGCCCGGAGATAAAGCCATGGAATTTTTCAACGGTATAAGCAAAAAGTTTTCCGGTCTTCAGTCATCTTCTTCGAATCTTGACACAGCTACATCCATGATCGATCCGAGTACGCTCAGCAATGTAGTGATCAATGTCAAAATAAACTACGATGACAACTTCTCACTTGCCAGGATGACTCTTGACTTTACCCTCAACCTCGGAGACCTCTTCGGCGACATCGGTGTGAAGGCAAGTTCTGATTTCTCACTTACCGATGAAACTCTCAGCATACCTGCCGGCATCGTGAAAAATGCAACGATCGTTGCCGGATATGCGACCAAGGCTTCCAAGCTTAAGCTTAAGTCCGTATTGAGCGGCAAGTCCACAATATTCACTGTTTCGGGCATCACCGCTGCCAACGCCAAGAAGCTCACGGTACCGGCAAGCGTAAAGGTATTCGGCAAGAGTTACAAGGTCACACAGGCTGTGAAAAATGCCTTCAAGAAGGCAACCAAGCTCAAGACTCTCGTAGTCAAGAACAAGGCTCTTAAGAAGGCCATCAAGAAAAATAAAGCAAAGTACGGTCTCAAAAAGAGCGTTAAGATCAAGTAATAACAACATCTATAACAGAATTACAGGAACAGAGGATGCCAAACGACATCCTCTGTTCTCTTTTCTTTGTGCAGGTGAGCTTATATAAAGCTGTATGGAGTGCCACCTACGGATAGGCACGGTTCCCGAAATCTGAGATTTCGAGCGTGCTCTAAGCCGTGAACGGTAACTTATATTTCACGGTTTGAGACTTATTTTCCCCTTGATTTTAGTCACAACTTCGTGTATAATGTATCGGAATGCATTTTATAAGGAGAGAACAGCATCATGAAATACTTCGGTACCGACGGTTTCAGGGGCGAAGCAGGCGTGGATCTCACGGCATGGCACGCTTACAAGGTCGGCAGATTTTTGGGGGCATTTTTCCTGAAGGATGACCACCGTCCGCGCATCGTGATCGGCAAGGACACGAGGATATCGGGATACATGCTCGAAAATGCACTGGTGGCGGGGCTCACGGCAAGCGGGAGCGACGCCTACGAGATGTACGTGACCACTACACCGAGCATATCGTACATGGTCAGGAAAAAGGGCTTCGACTGCGGAATCATGATATCCGCAAGCCACAACCCCTACTTTGACAACGGGATCAAGCTCATCGACAACAAGGGCTTCAAGCTGTCGCCCGAGATCGAGGAACAGATCGAGCGGTATATAGACGAGGGAGTTCCCGAGATACCCTACGCGACCAGGGATCGCATCGGCAAGTGCTATGATTATTCGAGAGGCAAGGAGACCTACACCGACTATCTGGAGGCGCTGGTCAGGGAGACCATAGCGGGCGACACGGACGAGTCGCAGGCAAAGACGCCCTTCTCGGGTCGAACGGTAGCTCTCGATCTGTCAAACGGATCGGCGTACAAGCTCGCAGTTCAGGTTTTCGAGGATCTCGGAGCATCCGTCATAGCGAGGAACAGAGAGCCCGGCGGGACCAACATCAACCGAAACTGCGGCTCGACTCATATCGAGACCCTGCAGGAGCTTGTTTACGACACCGGAGCCGATGTGGGCTTTGCCTATGACGGCGACGCGGACAGGTGCCTGTGCGTAGA
>DMLD01000135.1 GCA_003453515.1 Lachnospiraceae bacterium | reverse complement strand
CGATGTACGACTTTGCGCATCCTATCGAGGATGCCGTGGAAGGTGTGACCCACAGTATATGTACGCTTGAATTTGAGGATCACAGACCGGTATACGACTGGGTCGTGAAGGAATGTGAGTTTGAGAATCCGCCGAGACAGATCGAGTTTGCCAAGATGTATCTGACCAATGTGATCACCGGAAAGAGATATATCAAAAAGCTTGTTGAGGATGGCACCGTGGACGGATGGGATGATCCGAGACTTGTTACGATCACGGCGCTCAGGAGAAGGGGCTATACCGCTTCGTCTATCAGAAGGTTCATGGAGCTCTCGGGAGTTTCCAAGGCAAATTCCTCATCCGATTTTGCCATGCTCGAGTACTGCATCAGGGAAGACCTCAAGATGAGCAAAAACCGTATGATGGCGATACTTGATCCGATAAAGGTAGTGATAGACAACTATCCCGAGGGCGAGATCGAGTTGCTGGATGTGCCGAACAACCAGGAGAATCCCGAGCTTGGCACGCGCAAGGTACCGTTTGGAAGAGAGCTGTACATAGAGAGAGGCGACTTCATGATCGAGCCTCCGAAAAAGTATTTCCGTCTGTTTCCGGGTAATGAGGTCAGACTTATGAGCGCATACTTTGTCAAGTGCGTTGACTACGAGACGGATGCTGAGGGAAATGTAACGCTCGTTCATGTCACCTACGATCCCGAGACCAAGAGCGGATCGGGATTTGAGGGACGCAAGGTCAAGGGCACGATTCACTGGGTAGAGGCGACCGGCGCCAAAAGGGCTGAGGTACGTCTTTATGAAAATATCGTCGACGAGGAGAAGGGCGTCTATAATGAGGACGGCTCCGTCAATGTGAATCCCAATTCCCTGACGGTACTTAACGATTGTCCTGTTGAGCCCGCACTCTTTGAAGCAAAGCCCGGAGATAAGTTCCAGTTCATGAGAACAGGCTTCTTCAGTGTTGATACCAAGGATTCATCACCCGAGCATCCGGTATTCAACAGGATCGTATCGCTTAAGAGCTCATACAGACCCGGGAAATGAAGGTAAGTAAAGGATATTATCAATTTTACTTGCATATCACTGTGAAATAATGTATAATATATATTTGCGGAAACGTATGATTTTCATTTATGAGAGGATATAAGAGTATGGCTAATTTATTTGCGGGATTGGAAAACCTCGGGCTTGACGGATTGAATTCCGAGGATGTTTTCAAGGAAGAAAAAAAGGAAAAGAAACCTGCGGAAGAGATGTCCGAGGAGGAGAAGGAGGCTAAGGAGGAGGACTTCATCTTCGACAAATCCTATACCTGTCCTGTGTGTGACCACGAGTTTACGAGCAAGATGGTTCGTACCGGCAAGGTAAGGCTTATCGGAGCCGATGATGATCTGCGTCCTATTTATCAGGATGTTGACTCCCTTAAGTATGATGCTGTGCTGTGTCCGAATTGCGGATACGCCGCTCTCAACAGATATTTCAGCTTTGTCATGAGCGCGCAGGCAAAGGCTATCAAGGAGAAGATCTCAGCCAACTTTACGTTCAAGCCTGACGACAGCAAGGTATATAACTATGATGATGCCATTCTTCGTCATAAGATGGCGCTTGCCTGTACGGTCGTAAAACGTGGTAAGAACAGTGAGAAGGCTTATACATGCCTTAAGCTCGGATGGCTCTGCCGCGGCAAAAGAGAGCTTTTGATGAAGGGCGATGATTCTCTCAAGGAGGAGATCGCTGCGCTGGCTGAGGAGGAGAAGGAGTGTCTTGAGAACGCATTCACCGGCTTCAAGGATGCCTTCAGCAAGGAGGATTTTCCGATGTGTGGCATGGATCAGCATACCATGATGTTCCTTCTGGCTGAGCTTGCCTACAGGACCGGTCATCCTGATGAGTCGAAGTTTTATGTATCAAAGGTACTTACGGCAAGGGATGCGAATTCGCGTATCAAGGACAAGGCATTTGACCTCAAGGAGAAGCTGCAGGGGAAATCATAAATCTCATAACAGATACCGTAACACTGACCGGGAGGAAGCATGAGACGTATCAGAAGTATGAAAAAGCTTTCCATAATGCTTGTGCTGGCACTTGTGATATCAGGTGTCTTTGGTGATGGTACGTCTGTTTTGGCTGATACAGAGAGCAGACTTGAGGATTATGTGGGGGATGATACTCTCGTAAAGGATCATGTGATCTCGGGAAGAGTGCTTGGTGCCGATCAAAGACCTGCGGTTGGGATCACAGTAAGAATTGAAAAGCAAATACTTTATCATGCGGATTTTGATGAGACGAGGACAGCATGGGTCACATATGATACCGCTGTTACGGATGAACGCGGAGAATACAGCATTCCCGTGGCGAGCTATCGTATCTATCGTCTGGCTGCCGGCGGTGATCTGTCGGTACACTCGAAGTCTGTGTGGTTGAATGATACGGATGCCACACTCGATCTGAGTGTGGCTTTTCATACCCTTCAGGGTCTGATAAAAAAAGAGGACGGGACTTCGGTAAGTGATATGCCGGTAACTGTAAAAAGGATCGGCGATACCGGCGAGGAAAGTGTTCCGGGCATGGCTGATACCCTTTTGACTTATGCGGATACTCTTGCCACATCCGGCTCCGCGGTATCGGGTTCGGCTGCTGTACCGGTCAAGGCGGATCCTGTTGTCGAGAGTGCTTATTCAGATGACATGGATACGGTGACTACGAACAGTGAGGGCATTTTTACATACGGAGAGCTTCCTCCGGGATACTATCAGGTGATGATAGGACATGTCGGTCAGATAGTGCGCTATGTCCAGCTTGACAGTGATGATTTTGTTCTGCTCTCTCTTTCGGAGGATCAGCTGGTTATGGAGGAGTACAGGGACGGCGTTCTTGAAAGTGTGGAGGATGCATGGGATTACGGCGCCGAGCTGGATCTTCCCGGAAGTCTTCTTCCTACGCCGACGCCGACATCCGATCCGATGGCTGTTCCGAATATGAGCGGAAGTAGGCTGTTTCCGGGAGACACCGTGTATACCGATTACGCGTACACGCTTGAGGACTATGCGAGAATACAGTACAATAACGTTCCGCGTGTTTCATATGAGAAATATCTCTCGCTTATCGATCCCTCCAAGGATACGACAAAGAACATGAAGTTTTTGAGAGTTGACACATATCGTCCCGTAAATGAGGAGGCGTTTACTAAGCTCTACCAGTCGATGATCGAATCATACTGCAGGGCGACTCACAGAGATCCATCGGAAAGCGTGCTTTACGGGAAGGCGAAGGTCATACTTAAAGCGGCAAAGAAGTATAAGATCGATCCTGTATTTTTGACTACGCAGACGTTCCACGAGTCTGCATACGGTACAAGCAGACTGGCATCCGGTATAACCATATCCCAGGTGGCTTTTCCCGGGTACCCGAGAGATATGTACGGGAAGTTCATAACCAAGTCCATAGACAGACCTGTGACTGTATACAATCTGTACGGGATCAAGGCGTATGATGCCGATCCTGTCACAGGCGGTACATCCTATGCTTATTATAACGGCTGGACAAGTCCGACCAAGGCGATCGAGGGAGCTGCGGCATATCTTGCTGACAATTATATACACGGGACCAATATTCAGAACACTCCGTTCAAGATCAGGTTCTCCTTCCGTGAGCGCATATGGCATCAGTACGCAACAGGTCCGACATACGCGGAGGATCTTGCAAGATATATGATAACCATGTCAGGCGTGTACAGTGTTAAGGCGAAGTTTACCTATGATCTGCCGAGATATAAAAAAAGCTGAGAGCTCGGGGAATACTGAGCCTGATTTGAATAAGCACGATTTTGGGTTTCCGAAAAGTAATCGTCTTGCATTCTGATATGATTTATGGTATAATCTCCCTGTTTGGTTCATCTGACACTATACAGGGAGGTTTTATTATGGTAAAAACTACATTGAAGATCGACGGAATGATGTGCGGTATGTGTGAGGCACATATGAATGATACCATAAGAAGGGTGGTTCCGGATGCAAAAAAGGTGAAGTCTTCACACAAAAAGGGCATCACCAGCTTTGAGTCTCCGGAGGCTGTAAGCGAAGAGGTTTTGAAAAATGCCGTGGATGAGACCGGATATAAGCTTATATCCTGTGAGATCGCAGGGTGACCGATTGAAACCAAAAGGAGGAGATTATAATGCATATTTCACCGAGCGGAAGCTTCAGCCTGATGCTGAATGCCTTCCAGAGCCTGTTTGGGCTTGCAGCAACTGTTTTGATTTTTATTTCATTGTGGAAGATCTTTACAAAGGCTGGTAAGCCGGGATGGCATGCCATCATACCGTTTTTGAACGTATACACTCTTTGCAGGATCGCGTGGAACAAGGGCAAGGGTGTATTGATAATCGTACTTGAGGCGATCGGTATATTCTTTTCATTTGTCGGAATAGCTGTGTTGATCATGTCAGCTGTTTCATCCTACTCGATTTTCGGTCATTCATTTTTCGATCTTGAATTTTTGAAGTATCCGAATGCATATACCGGAGGAATGCTGGCAGGACTGCTCATATTTTTGTTTGGCATGGGAGTTTTGTTCGCGGGTGCCATAGTTACATTGGTAGCATATGTAAAGCTTGGCAAGTCGTTCGGAAAGCAGGGCGGCTTCCTTGTCGGGATGTTTTTCCTGCCGGTCATATTTTGCTGTATTCTTGCGTTTGGCAATGACAGCTATATCGGACCTGACGGTGTGCCTGAGGCAGGATACAGAGCTCCGGGAGGTATGAGTGAACCGAAGAATCATTTCTGCAGAAGCTGTGGAACCAAGCTGGAGCCGGATGCAAAGTTCTGTCCGAACTGCGGTCAGCCTGTTGACCGTTGAGAGACTGTCGGACTGTTGTTAAGGATAGGGAGTGGATCTGTTTAGCTATGGAACAGTACAATGTTACGGGAATGAGCTGCGC
>DMLD01000002.1:4082-4211 GCA_003453515.1 Lachnospiraceae bacterium | reverse complement strand
AACACCATCATCGTTGACGGTGAGGGCAAGAAAAAGGATATCAAGGATCGTGTTGCTCAGATCCGTACACAGATCGAAGAGACAACATCAGATTTTGACCGCGAGAAGCTTCAGGAGAGACTTGCCAAG
>DMLD01000002.1:2558-4027 GCA_003453515.1 Lachnospiraceae bacterium | reverse complement strand
CTTCAGGAGAGACTTGCCAAGCTTGCAGGCGGCGTTGCAGTTATCCGCGTGGGTGCTGCCACAGAGACAGAGATGAAGGAGGCCAAGCTTCGTATGGAGGATGCTCTTGCAGCTACAAGAGCAGCTGCCGAGGAGGGTATCATCGCAGGAGGCGGTTCGGCATATGTACACGCTATGGCAGATGTTGAGAAGGTCGCAGCTTCACTTGAGGGTGATGAGAAGACCGGTGCAAACATCATACTTTGCGCACTCGAGGCACCGCTTCGCCGTATAGTTGAGAATGCAGGTCTGGAAGGCTCCGTGATCGTTGATCGTGTCCGCAGCGAGAAAAAGGGCATCGGCTTTGATGCACTTAGCGAGCAGTATGTGGATATGGTAAAGGCAGGTATACTCGATCCTGCAAAGGTTACACGTTCGGCACTTCAGAATGCGACAAGTGTTGCATCGACACTGCTTACAACCGAGTCAGTGGTTGCCAATATCAAAGAGGATACTCCGGCTATGCCGGCAGGTGGCGCTCCCGGAATGGGAATGATGTAATCAGGAGGTGTTTATGGAACAAGCCTATGCGGAAGCAAGTTGCAAAAGAAAGAAGACCGTGATGATCACGGCTTTGAAGATAGTACTTGTTGTCATTGTTGTGCTTATCATGCTTTCGACCATATTACTTGCGTGGTTCGCCATAATAGGAGTGGTCGCTGCGGGTGCACTGATATGGTATTGGCCGCGGTTTGACGTCATGTGGGAATATGTATACTGTGACGGTCAGCTCGACTTTGATCAGATCCTTGGCGGTGAGAAAAGGAAAACGGTACTTCGGATTGAGATCGAGGATGCCGATGTCATCGCTCCGATTGGGTCGGAGAGGCTCGATGGCTACAGACATATACCGGTTAAGAATTATACTTCACTTGAGAAGGATGCCAATGTGTATGGCGTAGCTGTCAGGATTGGGAAAAATGATGAGAAGACGCTTATCATGTTTGAACCTAGCGAGAAGATGATCGATCTGATGCACTCAAAGTGCCCGAGAACCGTGGAAAAGGCGGTTTCATAAAGCTAAAGAATCATAAAAAATAACGCTTCGGGGTGATATGCCCCGGAGCTTTTTTTACTTGACAAAACAGTCATTATTTGATAACATAGTAAAAATTTATAACTTAAGGATACACCGAAATAAGAGTGGGAGCGACGAAGGCTCAGAAAGGCAGGGTTGATATGGCTAAGATCATAGACGAGGGAATTACTTTTGATGATGTTTTGCTGATACCGTCTTATTCAGAGATCATTCCAAATGAGGTCTCCTTAAAAACTCATTTAACTAAGGATATTGAATTGAATATCCCGATGATGAGTGCCGGGATGGATACGGTCACGGAATACAGAATGGCTATTGCGATGGCGAGACAGGGCGGTATAGGTATCATCCACAAGAATATGTCCATTGAGGCACAGGCGGATGAGGTCGA
>DMLD01000002.1:0-2477 GCA_003453515.1 Lachnospiraceae bacterium | reverse complement strand
ATATCGGATCCTTTTTATCTGACACCCGAGCACACGCTCCGTGATGCCAATGACCTCATGGGAAAGTTCCATATATCGGGAGTCCCGATAACCGAGGTCGGAAGCAAGAAGCTTGTCGGTATTATCACAAACAGAGATCTGAAATTCGAGACCGATTATAACAAAAAGATCAAGGAGAGCATGACCAGTGAAGGGCTGATCACAGCCAAGAAGGGCATTACTCTTGAGGATGCCAAGGATATTTTGGCAAAGGCGCGCAAGGAGAAGCTGCCGATAGTTGACGAGGACGGCAATCTCACCGGTCTTATCACCATAAAGGATATAGAAAAACAGATAAAGTACCCGAATTCGGCAAAGGACTCACAGGGAAGGCTTTTGTGCGGGGCAGGCGTCGGCGTGACCGCCAATATACTTGACAGGGTCGAAGCGCTTGTCAATGCAAAGGTCGATGTCATCGTTATCGATTCGGCACACGGACACTCAGCAAATGTTATTCGCTGTGTAAAAATGGTCAGGGATGCTTACCCGACACTTCCTATCATAGCAGGTAATGTCGCAACGGGTGAGGCTACAAAGGCTCTCATAGATGCGGGAGTGGATGCCGTGAAGGTAGGTATAGGACCCGGATCGATTTGTACAACGAGAGTTGTCGCCGGTATAGGAGTGCCGCAGATCACGGCTATCATGGACTGCTACGAGGTGGCTAAGGATGAGAACATACCGATAATCGCTGACGGAGGTATCAAGTATTCCGGAGATATGACAAAGGCTCTGGCAGCCGGAGCTGACGTATGTATGATGGGAAGTCTCTTTGCGGGATGTGATGAGAGCCCGGGATCCTTTGAGCTGTTCCAGGGAAGAAAATACAAGGTATATCGTGGTATGGGCTCCATTGCCGCGATGGAGAGCGGAAGTAAGGACAGATATTTCCAGGAGGATGCCAAGAAGCTTGTGCCGGAGGGCGTCGAAGGACGTGTGGCATACAAGGGAACTGTTGAGGATACAGTATTCCAGCTTATCGGCGGTATCAGATCGGGAATGGGCTACTGTGGAGCAAAGGATATAGAGACATTGAAGAATACCGGAAGATTCGTGAAGATATCGGCTGCTTCGCTCAAGGAAAGCCATCCTCACGATATCCATATCACAAAAGAGGCTCCGAATTACAGTGTGGAATAAGATCAAAAGAAAGCTTAAAAAGAAAAAAGCATTACGCTACGCCGCTTATGTAAGCGGCGTGGCTGTTTTTATCGTATTGATCATCGTTGTAATGAAGGAAACTCATATCATAAAATTTGATATGCTTGATAATGTGATCAGTGAGGATCCGAAAAGTGATGATAAAGCAGATACAAGAAAGGTTCCGAAGATCGATCTCGATGTGAGGCTTCTCACACCGAATAAGTATTCCAGACCGCAGATAGCACTCGATCAGGTGAATGCGGTGGTGGTGCATTATACGGCAAATCCGGGGACGGACGCGGTCGAGAACAGGAACTATTTCAACAATCTGCCAAATATAAATAAAAACAGGGAAGAAAAATCATATGTAAGCTCGCACTTTATCGTTGGCTTAGATGGTGATATCGTGCAGTGCGTACCGCTATCCGAGATGGCTTATGCCTCCAATGACAGGAACTCGGACACGGTATCGATAGAGTGCTGTCACAGGAAAAAGAGCGGCATTTTTGAAGATGAGACCTATGATGCGCTGATGGAGCTTCTTGCTTATCTGTGCATAAGATATGACCTGGATCCCGACAAGGATATCATAAGACATTATGATATAACCGGAAAGCTGTGTCCAAAGTACTATGTTGACAATCCGGAAAGCTGGGAGCAGCTTAAAAGGGATGCCCGCGATAAAAGGGACAAGACCGTTGCAGCGATCAAGGCAGGAAAAAAAGAGTACGAGCTTTTTGACAATACGGGAACGAAGACCAAGGAGGGGGAATAAGGTGAGTGATAAACAGGACACTTTCGCAAAGGGCGAAAAAAGGAGCGATTATCTTAGCTGGGATCAGTATTTTATGGGGATAGCCACACTTTCCGCGATGAGGAGCAAGGATCCTCACACCTCGGTGGGCGCGTGTATTGTCGGGAGCGATAACAGGATACTGTCCATGGGCTACAACGGTATGCCGAGAGGCTGTGCGGATGACGATTTCCCGTGGGGGAGAGAAGGGGACGATCCTCTAAATACAAAATACATATATGTATGTCATGCCGAGCTCAATGCTATACTTAATTACAGTGCGGGAGACCTAAAGGGCGCGCGTATATATACCACGCTGTTTCCGTGCAACGAGTGTACGAAGGCTCTGATACAGGTCGGTATAGCCGAGGTGATATACGCTGCGAACCTCTATCCGGATTCGGCTTCGGTGATGGCGGCAAAGAAAATGATGAAGGCGGCAGGGATAACCTACAGAAGATATGAATCAAAGGAAAGAGAAGTGACCTTGAAGCTGTAGTTT
>DMLD01000118.1 GCA_003453515.1 Lachnospiraceae bacterium | reverse complement strand
TAACGGCAGGGTCGTTACCGTTAGCAGCTGATATAATTATGATCAGGTTGAAGGGAAAATAAAAGCAGTGGAGGTCAAAACAGTGTATAATTACATCAAAAAATCATGCATAACAGGCTTGCTGGTATTTTCCCTTACAGCTTCTATAGCTACACCGGCTTCATCTTACGCTAAGACAAAGTCATATCTCAAATTGAAAAAGTCTTCAATAACTCTTACTCTTACCCAAAACGGAAATAAGATATCTTCGGGCAGCGCCCTTATAAGGCTTAAGAAAAAAGGTGTCAGGATCCAAAAGATCACATACAGATCTGACGATACAAGGATCGCAAAGGTAAGTAAAAAGGGAAAGGTAAGTGCCGTTGATAAGGGCAGGACGACTGTTAAGGTCACCGTTAAATACAAGAAAAGCGGGAAAACCAAAACCAAAAAACTTAAGCAGTCAGTCACTGTCAAAAGGTCGTATAAAAATATAATAAAGTCTATCAGTCTAAAAAGGCATACGCTGGCTATGGCTGTCGGGATCGGAGAGGGCATAAAGCCGGTATATTCAACCGATGTTAAAAACTTTTATGATGAATTTCAGATATGGGATATTCTTAAGCTGACCCCGGGGGATAAGTCCGTGGTCGGTGTCGGAAGTCAGGGACTTGTATTTGGCAAAAAGGCGGGAGAGACCTATGTCGATGTCAAATCTCTGGACGGCTCCGGCTTTTCTGACAGAGTCAGGATCAAGGTGTATCAGGACCGTGATTCGATCCCTGCCGCAGATGATCTGTACCTAAGCGAGGAGGATGATTTCCTAAGAGAGGTCATGGCAGGCTGGGATAATTCCGATATGTCATGGTTCATCGGAGAAGACGGCAGGACAGAGTGGTCTTTATCGGAGGCGGCATCAAAGAGGTATGCTGACAGAAGAGACGAGCTTCTAAATGAGTATGCAGCAAAGGGAAAGCAGACTGACAACACGCCTGCGGACGCCATAAGCTCCATCGTTACCACCGCTGGGAAGATGAGCGAGGAAAACGGCGAGGAGACATTTTTAAAGGAGATAAAGAAAGAAATAGCTGATGACATCCTAAACGCTGCCACCATGGATCAGCTCATGGATGTTGTGATAAATAAAGCGCATAACGGCCTGTATTTACTTGCTTCCTTGGAGGGCTTTGCCAGAGAGACCGACAATCAGGATTATCTGGATGAGGTCTACTACGGCACAAAGGAGGCACCCGATGAGGAGGTGTCGGCAGCAAGAAGATACTATGCGAGAGTCTCCCTGCCGTGGCTCGTTGAACAAAGTGTTGCGTCAAATGGTGAGGATGCCATAGCAGATTATATCAATACCATGATCGGTATGTTCGGTATCGACTCCGCGCAGTCGGATAAGATCGGCAAGCTTTTGTACAGGGTAATAAACAAATATGAGAATACAAGCTATCTTACCTTCGATGAGTGTGAAAAAAGATATCCGAAGCTGCGTGTCGGCGAGCTTTTGAAGGAAAAATACTCCCTGAAGGCTGATGACAGGGTCGGGATCGAGTCTCCATCCAATCTGGATGAGATCGAGAAGCTGATCAGCGATGAGAGCAATCTGCCGCTTGTTAAGGAGCTTATGCTCTATACGACACTGAAAACCTTCAGCCCCTATATCGAGGATGCCATGATCGCGTTCGGACGTATGTTGAATTACGAGGATAAGTCGTATTATTCCGACAGTGACAGGATGGCAAGGGAAGAAGTCAAGAGAAATCTTGATGATGCGGACAAGCTCATCCCGTGGGATCTTGACAGGCTGTTTACGGAAAAATATCTCGGCGATAGCTACAAATCGGAATTTAAAAAGCTGGTCGAGAGGTATAAAAACTCATATCTTGAAAGCATAGAGAACTCGTCTCTTGACACCGTATCAAAGAATAATATGCTTGACAAGATGCGAAGAATGCGTTTTAATATACTTTATCCGAGTGATGAAGAATACAAGAGATTTCTGATCGGATATGATCTTAAAAATGCATCGGAGGGCGGCACCTTTGCCGGCAATCTTCTCAAGGTAAAGCAGTATCAGTACGATATGGAGAAGATGACTGTGGGTACAAAGGAGGGTGACATACCGTGGTGGCTTCCGATCAATACCATATATTCCGGGCAATTTCCGTGGGACAATCAGGGATATTTTTATCCCTTTTCCAATCAGATAATGATCTGTCACACGGGCGTGAGCGAGCTCTACACCTACAAGCCCGGTGATAAGGACACCGATGTTGACAATGTGGCATATCTTGCGACCACGATAGGACATGAGATAGGACATGCCTTTGATACGATAGGCTGCTGCTACAACGCAAGCGGCAATCTGCAGGATCAGTGGACGGATAAGGACAAAGAAAAATACAACGAAAAGGTCGGGCGTATAGTCTCACTTTATGGATCGCTCCCGATATATGCGGATCCGAAAAATGATATGGTGACCTATCATGACGGTAAAAATGTCGTGAGTGAGGCAATGGGTGATCTCGGCGGTACACAGATCGCCTTTGACATAATCAAAAAGAGCTATCCGGGGGACAAGGAAGCGTACAAGCGATTTTTCCGTGTAACTGCCAGACAGTGGCTCGACACGTTAAATGATGAGATAAGCCCGCTCGATGCCTACAGAGCCCAAGTAGATGTCCATCCCATCACACGTATGAGGACCAATGGTGTGGCTATGCTCATGGACGAGTTCTATGATGCCTTTGACGTGACCGAGGCTGATGCAATGTACATCGATGCGAAGGACAGAGTCAGGCTGTGGGACTGAAATCTGCTGATCATTACTGTGAACATGTAAGTATTTCAAAATAAAGCATTGGAGGGCACATAGTTTATGAAGGTACTGATAGTTGGAGGAGGAGGAAGAGAGCATGCCATAGCTGTTTCCGTGAAAAAATCGCCCCGAGTCGATGAGATATACTGTGCTCCGGGTAACGGAGGGATAGCACAGATCGCCGAGTGTGTCGATATCGGACCGATGGAGTTTGACAAGCTGGCTGATTTCGCCGAGGAAAAGCAGATCGATCTGACCATAGTCGGCATGGACGATCCCTTGGTCGGCGGCATAGTAGATGTGTTTGAGGAGAGAGGTCTGAGGGTGTTCGGACCCAGAGCCAACGCCGCTATCATAGAGGGCTCCAAGGCATTTTCCAAGGATCTTATGAAGAAGTACGGCATACCTACGGCAGATTATGAGATATTCTCCGATCCCGATGAAGCCATAGCATATCTTGAAAACAGGCAGATGCCCATAGTTGTCAAGGCGAGCGGTCTGGCGCTTGGAAAGGGTGTGCTGATATGTCAGACGCTTGACGAAGCCAAGGATGCCGTGAGATCACTGATGCTTGACAAGCAGTTTGGCGATGCGGGCAACGAGATCGTCATTGAGGAGTTTTTGACGGGACGCGAGGTGTCCGTTTTATGCTACTGCGACGGTACGCATATCAAGCCTATGACTTCTGCTCAGGATCACAAGAGGGCAAAGGACGGAGATCAGGGCTTGAACACCGGAGGAATGGGAACATTTTCGCCGAGTCCCTTTTATACGGACGATGTCAAAAGGTTCTGTGAGGAGAAGGTCTATCAGCCGACGATGGATGCCATGAAGGCGGAGGACAGAGACTTTACGGGTATACTCTTTGTCGGACTTATACTTACCGAGGACGGACCGAAGGTGCTTGAGTACAACGCCAGATTCGGCGATCCGGAGGCACAGGTCGTACTTCCGCGCATGAAAAATGACATCATAGATGTCATGGAGGCGTGCATAGACGGTAAGCTTGACACCATTGATCTTCAGTTTGAGGACAATGCAGCAGTGTGCGTGGTGCTTGCCTCGGACGGATATCCGGAGCATTATGAAAAAGGAAAGCCGATAATCGGACTTGATGCCTTCAAGGATGTCGATGATTATTATGTGTTCCACGCAGGAACAAAGCTGCTTGATGACGGAACGATAGTTACCAACGGGGGAAGAGTCCTCGGAGTTACGGCGATAGGTCCCAACGTCCGCATCGCAAGGTGGGGAGCATACCGGGCTACCGACTGGATATCCTTTGACAACAAGTATATGAGACATGATATAGGGCTGTCAGCCGAGAATGCAGATCAAATATGATAACGATATTTTTCTTAAGAAATGACGATATCGTATAAAAATAATATTTTTTGGGAGGATTATGACATGTATAGCTTTGATGAAGTGAGAAAAGCCGATCCTGAGGTGGCAAAGGCGATGGAGCTGGAGACCGAAAGACAGAACGATCATATAGAATTGATCGCTTCCGAGAATTTTGTAAGCAAGGCTGTTATGGCTGCCATGGGTTCCACACTTACCAATAAGTACGCCGAGGGATATCCGGGAAAGAGATACTACGGCGGATGTCAGTATGTGGATATGGTCGAGGAGCTTGCAAGGGAGAGAGCGAAGAAGCTTTTCAACTGTACCTATGCCAATGTTCAGCCGCATTCCGGCGCTCAGGCAAATATGGCAGTTTTCTTTGCGCTTGTTAAGCCAGGGGAAACCGTAATGGGAATGAATCTTGATCACGGCGGACATCTTTCACACGGAAGTCCTGCCAATATATCCGGTACATACTACAATATCGTACCGTACGGAGTTGATGATTCCGGATTTATCGACTATGATGAGGTACGTCGCATAGCAAAGGAGTGCAAGCCGAAGATGATCATTGCGGGTGCGTCAGCATACTGCCGCAAGATCGATTTCAAGCTTTTCAGAGAGATCGCCGATGAGGTCGGAGCCTATCTGATGGTAGATATCGCTCATATAGCAGGGCTTGTAGCCTCGGGATATCACGAGAGCCCGATACCGTATGCACATGTAACGACCACGACCACGCACAAGACTCTCAGGGGTCCGAGAGGCGGTATGATCCTTTCATCTGAGGAATTTGCCAACGAGCACAAGCTCAACAAGGCTATATTCCCCGGAACTCAGGGCGGACCGCTCATGCATGTGATCGCTGCGAAGGCTGTATGCTTCGGCGAGGCACTGAAGCCTGAGTTCAAGGAGTACGGCAAGGGTATCATTGACAATGCACAGGCTCTATGCAAGGGGCTTATGAACAGAGGTATAGACATAGTTTCTGGCGGAACTGACAACCACCTTATGCTCGTGGATCTCGTAAAGAAGGGTCTCACCGGCAAGGAGGTCGAGGTGTGGCTCGACGACGCCAATATCACCGCAAACAAGAATACTATCCCCAACGATCCGCAGTCACCGTTTGTCACAAGCGGTATAAGACTTGGCTCTGCCGCAGTTACATCAAGAGGATTCAAGACAGACGATATGGACAAAGTTGCGGAAGCTATTGCCATGCTTATCGATGATCACGAGGCAAATACTGACAAGGCAAAGGCGATCGTCAAGGAGCTTACGGACAAATATCCTCTCTATGAGATCTAAGGGATAATAAACATGTCGAAGAGACTTTTTATTGCTGAGAAGCCCAGCGTCGCCAAGGAATTTGCCAAGGTACTCGGAGTTGGCGGTGCAGGCAGGGACGGCTATATTGAATCGGGAGATGCCGTGGTCACATGGTGCGTAGGCCATCTGATCACCATGAGCTATCCCGAGGTTTATGATTCATCTATGGCAAAGTGGTCGGCGTCCACGCTGCCGTTTTTACCGGAAAATTTTTTATATGAGGTCATCCCTCAGGTAAAGAAGCAGTTCGATATCGTAAGCGGACTGCTTCTTCGTGATGATGTGGATACCATATATGTCTGCACCGACTCGGGACGCGAGGGTGAATACATATACAGGCTGGTCGATCAGATGGCGGGTGTGCCTGATACCAAGAAAAAGCTCCGCGTCTGGATCGACTCGCAGACCGAGGAGGAGATAAAGAGGGGTATCAGCGAAGCAAAGCCCATATCCGAATATGATCCGCTCAGTGACTCTGCCTATCTTCGCGCAAAGGAAGACTATCTGATGGGGATCAATTTTTCGAGGATCCTCTCGGTAAAATACGGAAAGTGGCTCAACAACAACCTGAAGGAGAAAAAGTGGACATCCATCTCCGTGGGGCGCGTGATGAGCTGCGTGCTTGGAATGGTAGTTGTGAGGGAGTGGGAGATCAGAAGATTTACAAAGACTCCCTTTTACAGAGTGATTGGTGATTTCGACATCGATGGGAGTCGCTTTTCAGGTGAGTGGCGAGTCAGAGAGGGATCATTTTTCTATGAACCGGAGATATATGTAAAGAAAAATGACCAAAAGGACGATGAGTCGGATGCGGAGGATAAGGGCGATAAGTCCGCCGATTTTTCGCTTTCAAAGGTTTTGTACAAGGAAAACGGCTTCAGAAAAGAAGAGGACGCAAGGCTGCTTATAGACCGGATCGGGGCGTCACAAAAGACTGACGGAGAGGACGGGATGATCACCGGGGTCATCGAATCGGTCGAGAAAAAGACCGAGA
>DMLD01000020.1 GCA_003453515.1 Lachnospiraceae bacterium | reverse complement strand
CTGTTTTTCCCTCCGATCAGTGCTGGTTTTTTCTGAAGACCGAATACTATTTCTTGTTTTTTTTACTTGCTTTGTTGCCTTCACCAGCCGATATTTAACTGTTATTTTTTACCCGTATATAACATTACATAATGCTCCAAAGTCTCTTTATATATTGACGAATCCATATTTTTGAATCCGAAGTTTTCATACATTGTCACATTTTCTTTCAGGTTTGTTTCAAGACAAATTCTATACCCATTTATATCTGCAAAAGAACACAAAAGCTTTATCAGCTTTTTGCCATGTCCCTGTCGCTGAAACTCATTCCTTGTTGCAAAAATGTATATATACCATGTGTTGTCATCTAAGTACTCTTTTCTTTTTTCAAGAGCATAGTCTTCGTATTTTTCCTGTTTATACATGGCGGATCTGAAAAGCAATGAAAAATCACCCACATCCGCCACTCTAACATACTCAACCATCCCCGTTTTTGGAGTATTTGGCGGCTCAAAAAGAAGTATCGATTCGTAGTTTTTGCTGCTTGCGATCCCACCCATCAGCTTCAGTCTGCTCCTGAAATCAACCTTCATCATTCTTGACAGAACTTTTTCGTTATACACCCCGTCAAATGTGTGCAAAAACAAAGGATACTCTCTATACGCATCCAGCGCAGTATCAACGTATTCCATGAGATTGTCCGCGGAAAAGATCACGTCCTCATCTACTCCGTTTCTTATTGCATGATCATAGAATTCCCTGAGAAGGAGTTTATTTTTCTCGGAGTTCATAGTTAGTGTCCTCCTCAATTATTTCAAGCATGATATCTGCGATCTTTGAATCAAACTGGGTTCCTCTGCCCTTCTCAATCTCGCTTTTTACCACATCCTGTGGCAGGTATTCTCTGTAACTTCTGTTACTTGTCATGGCATCGTATGAATCCGCCACACCTATTATTCTCGCTTGTATCGGTATATCCTCGCCTTTTAATCCGTCAGGATATCCTTTTCCGTCATACCTCTCGTGATGCCACCTGGCTCCTGCCCCAACCTCTCTCATCTCAGGCATCTCGGAAAGAATGTCATACCCGATAACCGGGTGACCTTTTATGATATTGTATTCTTCATCCGAAAGCTTTGTGTTTTTATTTATAATCGCATCGGGAACACCTATTTTCCCAATGTCGTGAAGCATAGCCATGTTGTATATCTCGTCAATTTCTTCTTCAGAAAAATCCATTCTCTGTGCGATCATTTTTGAGTAATCAGCAACTCGCATAGAGTGACCGTTTGTATACTTGTCCTTGGCATCTATCGTCTTTGCAAGCGTGTACATGGACTGGAGCGTGATTCGCTGATTTGCTTTTTCAAGAGAAGCGTTGGCTTCATCAAGCTCCTGATTCTTCTTTTCGTACGCGTGACTCAGGTATTTGATCATAATTCCGAAGATCAGTGATACCAAAACCAGCGACTGCACCACATCGATCACCACCGCAGTTTCCGAATCAAAACGGATCACCGTCTCCGGATGATAAGCACTAAATACTATACAGGCACACTGAAAAATCAATCCAGCGCCGTATACAATATACAATATTTTCTTACGGATTATAAGCCAGCTGATAACAAGACTCAACAGCAGCCAAAGAGGCATACCTCCGTGATATCCGCCCGATGTGAAGTACATGATCGGAAACAGTATGAAGTTTGCAATGACAGAAAAAAGAACCGCCGCGTAAACTATGTCTTTTGATCTCAACGACATAAAAAGGCAAAAGCAAGCAAACACACAGGCAACCAAAAAAGCAGCTATGGCTATCGGTGAACTATCCATTGCGACCGATATAATTGCTGAAACGAGGGCACCTACGATTGCAATCACCACCGAGATGTTCAACAACTGCTGCCACAGATCACGATCGCCGACCAAAAAATCGTATAGCTTTTGAAACTTTCCTGTTATTTTGTCAACGATTGTTCTCACTCCTTTTACCTCCGCTTGGGTGGTTTATCACCCATATATTGATACAGATATGTTTTCAACATACCATTGTATATCTTTCTTCTTTTTGTAACTTTTTTTGCGATGTCTTTCTCCGCATCCTCATATCCGCTCAATATAAACCACGACCAGGACGGATCATCTGCTATCCTGTCGCTTATCAGCCTGTACAACGACTTCATTTCATTTTTGTCGGAAAGCCTCTCGCCGTAGGGCGGATTGGTTATGACAAACCCGTATTTTTTTGGACTCGAGAAGTCGGCCACATCCCTTCTCTGAAAATGAATATCCTCTGCCACGCCGGCAAGTTCCGCGTTGGCCCGCGCCATCCGCAAGACCTCGTCATCGATATCGTAGCCGGCGATCGACAGATCCATCTCTCCAGTGATAACTTGCGCCTCGGCCTCTGCCTTCACTCTGTCAAAACTTTCAGCCGAAGCAAAAATAGATGTAAGAAGATTATCATTTTTGTTCTTATCATCTCTTCTATTATGACTGTCATCTCCGCCGTCTTGCCAACTCCGTGCAAGAAAGCTCCTTCTCAGCCCCGGAGCTATCCTTCTGGCTATCATCGCTGCCTCTATCGCTATCGTTCCGCTGCCGCAGAAAGGATCAACCAACACTCTGTCTTCACGCCACGGCGACAAAAGAAGTATCGCTGCGGCCAGCGTTTCAGTAAGGGGTGCCGGAGCAGTCAGTTTGCGGTATCCTCTTTTGTGAAGGGACTCGCCTGTGGTATCAAGCCCTATCGTCACCTCATCCTTCACGATACTTATCCGCAGCGGATAGTCTGCCCCGGTCTCTTGAAAAATATCACGATGATAAGATAACTTCATCTTTTCTACGATAGCCTTTTTGACTATTCTCTGGATATCTCTGGGACTGAAAAGACTGCTGGACACAGAATTTGCCTTGGCGACCCAGAAACGTCCGTCTTCCGGGATATATCTCTCCCATGGCAGCGCCTTCACCGCCTCAAAAAGCTCATCAAAAGTCTCGGCGTGAAAGCTTCCTATCTTCCACAAGATACGTTCGGTCGTGCGAAGATGTATGTTAGCTTTCGCTATAGCGTCTTTGTCGCCGACGAAAGTCACCTTGCCATCCGTGACCTCATCTATCTCATACCCGAGATCGCTTATCTCTCTTTTCAGCACTGCTTCCATGCCAAAGTGACATGGGGCTATCAATCTGATCTTGTCGTCCATAAACTATATAATATCCTTAATAGAGCTTCCGAATATATATCCGGAAGCTCCATCTATCATCCTCAAGCGTTACATTCTGAAAAACACTGATGTCTTAAGCATATCCCTGATCTGTCAGGCTTTTCCGTCAGAGCCGAAAAGCTTGATCTTCTCGCGAACGGTATCCATGATCGCCTCTGCTCCCGGTGCAAGAAGCTTTCTCGGGTCAAAGCCCTTGCCCTCGAGATCCTTGCCTGCCATGATGTACTCTCTGGTTGCCTTCTGGAAAGCCCACTGGCACTCGGTATTAACATTTATCTTGGAAACGCCGAGTGAGATCGCCTTCTTTATCATATCATCGGGAATACCTGTACCACCGTGAAGCACCAAAGGCATATCACCGGTCTTCTGCTGGATAGCATCAAGTGTTTCAAAGCTTAAGCCTGCCCAGTTGTCAGGATATGCACCGTGAATATTTCCGATACCGGCAGCAAGCATGGTTACGCCGAGATTGGCTACGCGCTCGCACTCCTCCGGATCAGCACACTCACCGGCACCGATAACTCCGTCCTCCTCGCCGCCGATGGATCCGACCTCAGCCTCGATGGAGATACCCTTTTCCTTACATATGCCGACAAGCTCCTTGGTCTTTTCAACATTCTCATCGATAGGAAGTGAAGAACCGTCAAACATGATCGATGAAAAGCCTGCCTCGATACAAGCCTTTGATCCCTCGTATGTACCGTGATCCAGGTGAAGAGCGACCGGAACAGTGATTCCGAGTGAATCGACCATAGCCGAAACCATAGCTGCAACTGTCTTGAAGCCGCACATATACTTTCCTGCGCCCTCAGACACTCCGAGGATCACCGGGCTCTTCATCTCCTGCGCTGTAAGCAGGATCGATTTTGTCCACTCAAGGTTGTTGATGTTGAACTGACCTACGGCGTAGTGACCTGCCTTTGCATCCTTAAGCATTTTTTCTGCTGATACTAACATGATATTCCCTCCGTTTCGTTTCTTTTATTGCCGTCATCCACCCCTTTTATCGCGTGTGCGAATGCAGATCGTAAGTGACGACTGTTTATTCACGACCTCTACTATAGCATAATATGAGAGGTTTTGCAAGACTAACCGAAAAAATCTTGTAACTCAACCCATGTATTTTTCCAAAAAGCCAAATACAGTGTCGTAATAGCCCTTCGGATCCTTTTCCTGCGGCTGCGCGTGTCCGGCACCGGGCACCATGAAAAGCTCCTTGTCAGGACAGCTCTCTGCCGCATAAAGCTCCCTTGACATATCGGGATCGATCATCCTGTCCTTGTCTCCATGTATAAAAAGCGTCGGCGTATGCGACCTTTTGACGGCTTCGACAGCCGATGCGTCATCAAGATCGTACCCTCCGCGCAGCATGAGCATGAGCCTCGCGCTGTCCACCAGGGGAAATGCGGGCAGGGAAAACCAATCACCTATCTTGGCGCGAAACATCTCATACGCATCAGTATATGAGGAGTCAGCCACTACTGCCTTCACATTGCTTTGAAGGCTCTCGTCTCCTGTCATGATAAGCGCCGTCGCAGCACCCATCGACTGACCGTGCACGACTATGCGCGCATCCTTATCAAGCCGCAGTATCCCGTCTATCCACAGCAGACAATCCTTACTGTCGGTATAGCCCATCCCGATGAAGTCTCCGTCGCTCTCCCCCTGGCATCTCAGATCGGGGACAAGCGCATGATACCCCCTCTTGCAGTACTCCATTGCAAATGGATACATCTCCTCCTTTGATCCGGTATAGCCGTGCAATATGAGCACCCAGTTATGAGAATCCTCAGAGCTTGTATCAGTCTCAGAATACGGATCAAACTGCATGGCGATAAGTTCGTAGCCATCCTCAGACATGATCTTGTATTTCTGATAGCTTACATGCTCCAGCCACTCAGAGGTTTCATCCAGTGTGATGTCGTGATTTTTCTCGATATCATCGGTGTGCTGCTGCTCGGAGATTCCCTTATCCGTGACCTCGGAGAAGGCATCCAGCTTCTCCATAAATGACGGCACGAGTGCGGCACTTACCAAAAAGTAGACCAGCACGATATAGAGTATCAAAAGCAGCAAAAAAATGCCGCCAAGGACAAACGGCCATTTTCTTTTCTTCTTGCCGGCACTCAAAGGCTTTGAGGCATCAGCATCCTTTATCAGTTCATTATCCATGCCTTAAGTTTAATCCCAAGCGGCAGCTTTGTCAATCAATTAAGCTATGTCTCTTGACATAATTATTTTCATATAGTATAATCACTCACATATTATTTCATAGTGATCTTATAGGGTAATGATCGCTGTGTACGTCTGAACGCTATCCGTATCTGTTTTTGTTTCCGTATGAGCAGATATGTGTATGCGTCAGAAGGATCATATGAAAAAAAGGAGAGGTGAAAGATGAAAAGATTGTTAACTGTTCAGGACATATCATGCCTTGGAAAGTGCTCGCTCACGATAGCGCTTCCGGTGATATCCGCCATGGGTACGGAGACAGTGATACTGCCTACAGCCGTACTCTCCACACACACGATGTTTAAAAACTTTACCTGCAAGGATCTCTCGGATCAGATAGATCCGATCAAGCAGCATTGGCTGGATGAGAATGTGGAATTTGACGCCATATATACGGGATATCTGGGAACTGTCAGTCAGATCGACCAGATGAAGGAGCTCTTTTCCGACTTCAAAAAGGATGACACCATCATATTTGTCGATCCGGTCATGGCAGACAACGGCAAGCTCTACCCCGCATTTGATATGGATTATGTAAAGAAAAATGCCGAGCTTTGCTCCGAGGCTGACATCATTGTCCCCAACATAACAGAGGCAGCCTTTATGACAGGTATGGAGTATAAGGAAGAGTATGACGAGAGCTATATAAAGGAAATGCTTCAAAGGTTGAACGATTTCGGTGCGAAGATCTCTGTTCTTACCGGCGTTTCACTCTCACCGGGCAAGACCGGAGTCATGGGCTACGACAGAGACAACGACGACTACTTCGTATATCAGAACGATCGCGTGGATGCCACATATCACGGAACAGGCGATCTGTTCTCCAGCTCATGTATAGGAGCCATGCTTCGCTCCCACACATGGCAGGATTCGATGAAGATCGCAGCGGACTACACTGCGCTGACCATCCGCAAGACGCTTGAAAATCCTGCAAAGCCGTGGTACGGAGTTGACTTCGAGGCTACTATCCCCGAGCTCTTGAACATGCTCCAATAAGCATACAGAGCAAAAATGCAGCCACATCGACCGCTACTATGGTCGAGCCCACCGGAGTTCCCGCAAGTATCGAGACTATCATGCCCAAGAGTGAGCACACGACCGAGAGCACTGCGGAGAACACGGTAACAGCTTTGAAATTCTTAAATATCCTCATTGCCGAGAGCGCCGGGAATATCACAAGCGCCGATATGAGCAGCGAACCGACAAGGTTCATTGCAAGCACGATTATAACGGCAATTATAACAGCTATAAGGAAGTTATAATTATCTGCCTTTGTGCCCGACGCCTTGGCAAAATTCTCATCAAAGGTAACAGCAAATATCTTGTTATAAAACAGTATAAATACAGCCACAACAATGATCGACATGATCGCACACAGCCATACCTCCGAGGTCGTGAGCGTAAGTATGGATGTGGAGCCAAACAGCGTCGAGCATACATCGCCCGAAAGATTTGACGATGTCGAAAAAATATTCATGATCAGATATCCGAAGGCAAGTGCTCCGACCGATATCATCGCAATGGCGGCATCTCCCTTTATCCTCGTGTTCTGTCCGGTTCGAAGAAGCAGTATCGCACTGATCACGGTGACCGGAAGCACTATAAGCATATTGTCCGAGACATCAAGCACCGTTGCGATCGCCAATGCCCCAAACGCCACATGCGACAACCCGTCTCCTATAAATGAAAATCGTTTCAGCACCAGAGTAACTCCTACAAGAGAAGAGCAAAGTGCTATAAGTACCCCCACTATCAGTGCATACTGAACAAAGGGGAAGCTCAAATATTGTATCAGCTTATCCATCCTGTTTACCTCACTGTGCTACCGGGTGCTGCATTTCAAGAAATGCCTTCCCGATATTGCTCGAAATATATTCATCGACCGTTCCGAAAAATATGTTATCTCCTATGTGCAGGATACGATTTGCATACTTCAGCGCGGCTGTGATGTCATGTGATATCATGATGATCGTAATCTCCTGTTTATTGAGGTCTGCGATCAGTTCATACATCTGTGCGGTCGTCCCGGGATCCAGCCCCGACACGGGCTCATCCAAAAGCAGAACCTTTCTTGTGGCACACAGCGCTCTCGCAAGCAGGACTCTCTGCTGCTGACCTCCGGAAAGATCTCTGTAGCATCTGTTTGCAAGATCACTTATCCCCATCCGCTCCATATTTTTATCGGCGATCGCCTTCTCCTCCCTGTTGTAAAAGGGTCGCAGTCCGCACCGTCCCTGACACCCGGACAGGACGATCTCCTTTACCGATGCCGGGAAATCCTTTTGTACTACGGTCTGCTGCGGAAGATATCCTATCTCCTTTTCCATGAGTCCGTCCATATAAACTATCTCTCCGCTCTTGGGAGAATGAAGCCCCAGTATCGTCTTCATAAGAGTGGTCTTGCCCGATCCGTTCTCTCCTACTATACACAGATAGTCCCCCTCCTCTACGGTAAAGGTGAGTCCCTGCACAATGGTCTCCGACTCATATCCAAGAGAAAGATCCCTTACACTGATAAGTGACATATATACCTCCAAACATATCATACATGAGATGTTGTTCATATGTTCCAACATTCCTGCAAATGCCTTATTTCGGCACTTTCGCGGATTTTTATTATAATTATATTCCGGAAAAATGTCAAGTCCGTATTGCTTTTCCGCAGGGGATTCCGCAGGGGATCAGAAAACACCGATACAAACAGTTTCCTTAATTGACACATGCTGATAAATGCTGTATAATAAAAAATGTTTCGCAGGTTGGAACAGGTGATCTCCACGCGTATGATGAGGTGACATACAAACTACCGAGGCAAGGAGTCTATATGATAAGGAAAAACCCTATAAGAAACTATGTCAGAGCAAATCTCATCAGAGCCATTGACGAAGGCTGGATCAAGGTATACCACCAGCCTCTTATTCGTGCAGCCAACAACATGGTCTGCGACGAGGAAGCGCTTGCAAGATGGTGTGATCCTACTCACGGGATCATTCTGCCGGATCAATTTGTTTCTGTTTACGAGGAGGAGGGGCTCAGCTCCACTCTCGATCTGTTCATGATCAGGAAAACGATCGAAAAGATGCAATCCCAGAGAGATGCAGGTCTGTATATGGTCCCGGAATCCGTAAACCTGTCCAAAACGGATTTCTTCGAGTGCGACATGGTTTCGGAGGTCATAAACCTGATGGATTCGATGAATTTTGACCACAGCAAGCTCGCCATAGAGATAAGCGAGAGTGCGATAGGGATGGATTTTTCATTTATGGGCAAGATCATTCGCAGGTTCAGGGAACAGGGCGTGCGCGTATGGCTCGACAACTTCGGCAAGGGTCTGTCCTCTCCTTTCATGCCCGAAAAGATCGGTTTCGATGCGGTCAAGTTCGACATATCCTTCATGCAGCATTTTGAGGACAGCAAAAATGAGCGCATCATTTTGACCCAGCTTATAAAAATGTTTATTTCACTCGGTGTGGATACCATAGCCGAAGGGATAGAGACCGCCGATCAGGCAAAGCTACTCAAGGAGATAGGCTGTACCAAGCTGCAGGGCAACTACTTTTGCCATCCGGTATCACTTGAAGCACTCAAAAAGAATAATGAGCGCGGCACAATGATAGAATTTGAAAACCCTGACGAGACAGCCTACTTCGAGGCAATAGGGCGGATCAATCTGTACGACACCTCGGTAGCGGATGACGACGATCCGGCGCTGAACGACTACTTCGACACGCTTCCCATGGTCATATTGGAAGCCAATGATGAGGGCTTATCATATGTCAGGAAAAATCCGGCACATAACGAGTTTATATCCAAACACTTTCCATCACTTATCGGTGACCCGGATCTAAAGTACAGCAGTGATAAAAACACTCCGGGATATAGATTTATCAAGGCGGCATGTCAGTGCGCGACAGACGGAAAAAGAGTTGTGGTCGACGAGTTAGCCGAGGATGGCTGTGTCATACAATTTTTCATACGAAGGGTCGCTATCAATCCCGTGAACGACTCGGTCGCCCTCGCAGTTATAATACTCGGTGTGCCAAAGAAGCAGGATGACAGTATAAATTACAGCTACATTGCCAAGGCTCTATCGTCTGACTACATCAAACTCTACTTCGTAAATCTCTCGGACGGCAGCTTTGTCGAGTATACTCCTGA
>DMLD01000138.1 GCA_003453515.1 Lachnospiraceae bacterium | reverse complement strand
CCATCTTGGTCAGATCCTGCACCGCTATGTATCCGACTATCGCCGTCGCCTTGATCAGCGCTACGACCTCGCCCTTATATGACGGCAAAAAGTGTGGCAGCGCCTGTGGGAGTATTATCCTGAAAAATGCCTTGGTGTCGCTGTATCCGAGCGACAGTGCAGCCTCGTTCTGTCCCTTGTCGACCGCACCTACTCCCATCTTCAGCATGCCGAACACGGCAGCCCCGAATACAAGCGTAAAAGCTACCACTGCAACAGCAGATCCGCTGATATCCGATTTTGCAAAAATGATGTAATAAAGTATCATCAGCAGCACGACGACAGGCATTCCCTGTATGAGCCACACAAAGAATCCGGATATCTTATTTGAAACCTTTCCGCCTCTTCTGCACAGCAGATAAACCAAGAATCCGAGTGCCGTACCGAATATGATCGAAAGCACAGTGATAAGGATCGTGGTCAGTACTCCCTGTATAAACAGAAGATATCGCTTCTCTCTGACAAATGTTTTGTTGAAGCTGTCCTTGATACTGTCCCAAAACGACAGTTCCTTGACCTCTGCTCCCTTGCTCCTGACTATCAGGACAAATGACGCCGGCTGATACTCGACAAAATCCATCGATTCTCTGCGCTCATCCGATATAACGATGGAACCTACGCCCATGTCTGCCTTTCCGGCTGAGATCGATGACAACACTGCTGAGAAGTCCATGGCAGTGAAGTTGACATGCACATCGAGTTCCTTCGCTATGAGAAGTACCGTCTCTATATCAAGTCCCAAAACCTCCCCGTCTTCTCCGACATAACTCATGGGTTCAAGCGAATCGCACGCCGCCACGTTTACGGTGCCGTTCGTACCCGGCCAGTCCTGCTCGGGCAGGGTCTTAACGCTCATATCGGCACCGGTCCATTTTTCCCAAAGAGCTTTCTTCGTATCATCAGAGATCTTCTCATACGCCTTTTGCCACTCGGTGCAGATCTCACTACCCTTTTTGAAACCTATACCGAAGTATGAATCACCCAGGCTTTGCGGAAATATGGCAATCTTGTTATCCCTGTTGACCGCAAGCGTCGCCACCGCATTGTTCATGAGTCCCGCGTCTGTGTTGCCGTTTTTGATTCCGAGCATCATATCGGGCATGGTCTGATAATATGTAAACTCCTTAACATCCGAAACCTTGGAGCTTATTAGTTCCTCAAACGGAGCTCCGGTGATCATCGATATCGTCTTACCGTTTAGCTCATCAAAGGTTGTATACTCAGGCACAGGTGCAGCAGAACTTCCCTCGGATGAATTCCCATCCTCACTTGTATCGGTCGAGTTTCCTTTGGTCAGATCCTCTGAAAGCACGGTCAGAACGATACCTCCGGTGTAGGTCGGCTCGCTGAAGAGCACCTCCTCCTCTCTCTCCGGTGTCACATTCATATCCGTGGAAAAATCGTACTTTCCTGACTGCACAGCCGGGATACGTCCCGGATAATCCACATCTCCTATCTCGAGTGCATATCCTCTGTCCTTGCAAAATCTTGCGATCAGGTCGATATCGTAGCCGGCATTTTTCCCGTCCTTGATATATGACCACGGCATATCGGTGGATGTTGTGATGACCTTGATGGTGCCGTTCACATCCTTAAGGCCTGACATGTCAACGACCTTTTTGTCCTCATCGATCCCGAGCCATATGTCGTCAAGCTCCTCAAAGACTCCGTTTTCCTTGATCTTTTTCAGATAGTCGTTGAACTCATCGCAAAGAGCCTTGCTCTCGGGATCATCCTTCCTGAAGGCAAATGCGTAGTTCTGATCCGTGATCCTGTCCTTGATATAGTCGATCTGCGGCTGCTCGGCGTGGATGGTCTTGGCTCCAGGCTCGTCGCCGAGATAAGCGTCGATCTTTCCCGCAAGCAGGGCAGCATTCAGGTCGGGGTAGTTGTTGAAGTACAGATATTCGCTCCCCGGAAAATACTTAGTCGCCGCATCCTCCATAAGTGTTCCCGTCAGGACACCGATCCTCTTGCCGATATAGTCCTGCCAGCGCACCGCTGAAGCTTCGGCAGTCCCGTCATCTGCAGCCGCAGTTGTGGTTTCCTCGCTGCCCGTGGCAGCAGATACTTCTCCCCCTTCATAGCCGGTCACAGCCACACCGGCAGCAAAAGTAACCGGCAGCAGCATCACCGCAACAAGCACGAAGCAGATGCACCTCCTCATAAAACCTCTTATACTTTTCGGCATTTCCATAAGTCCTCCTTATCACAGCGTAGTTGCAGGGGTTTCCTTAGAACGAAAGCATCTGCTGTCCGCTCCCCTCATCACTGCCATCATACGTCAGATCCGCATTCTGCCCCTTGGCACCGCGCCGCCGGTTGCGAACCCTCCTCGCATTCAGCTCCTTGCCCTGATACATAAACTTGTCCGCCATCGGATCGACCGCCGTTCCGTACACAAGCTTATCATCGATCGCCAACGATATCGCCTTGACTCCGCGGCTGGTCTTCTTGAACTCATTGACCTCACCTACCGGGAACCCTAATGACAGCCCCTTGTCGGTGAGAAGTATGACCTTCTTGGTACCCGCGAGCACCTCCGAAGCAGTGAGCGGCTCTATACCTACTATCCTGTCATCCGGATCAAGCTTGGTCGCGGCTATTTTTAACCTTCCCGTCTCAAACTCCGCTCCGGATACAAGCTTGATGTACCCGCCTGCCGTCACAAACATGAGCATCGACTCATACAGTTCCTCGAAGCCTATATACAGGATCCCGTTTTCATCGTTCTCCATCTTGCAGAGATTGTGTATGAGCGTTCCCTTGTCTCTGGGCTTGCATCTCGGGATCTTGTCCATCTTCACCTGATACATATTCCCCTGATCGGTGAATATACATATCTTATCCGTGTTTTGCAGATGAAGTGTACGCACATACTCCGATAGCTGCTCGGGCGTCTGCCTCGAATACGCCGCAGCGTCGATACACTTGGTGTAACCGAATCTGTCAAAGAGCACATAGATATCCTCGATCACCACCTTCTCCACATAGGCTCTCGCCTCATCATCCCGGAGTTCGGTCCTTCTCGGAGTGCCATACTGCTTCTTAAACTCTCTCAAACGGCTCTTCATCACCTTCAAGAGTTCCTTTTTGTCACCGAGCACGAGCCTGTATTCCTTTATTTTTTCAAGCAGCTCATCGTTTTCGTTTTTAAGCTTCAGTATCTCGAGACCGATCAGTCGCTGCAGCGGCATCGCAAGGATGGCATTTGCCTGAACCTCGGTAAAGCTTAGGTCTCTCGCCTCGATCTCGCTTTTTTCACTCTTGAACCTGATGTCGGTCGTGTCTCCCTCTATGAGACAAGCCTTTGCCTGTGCTACCGAGTTCGAGCCCCTGAGTATCTCGATGATCAGATCGATCACATCGACCGCTCTTATGAGACCCTCCACGACCTCGAGTCTTTTTCTCGCCTTATCCAGTAAAAATTCGTACTCTCTGGTATACAGCTCCTCCTCGAAGCTCACAAACGCCTCAAT
>DMLD01000051.1:991-3591 GCA_003453515.1 Lachnospiraceae bacterium | reverse complement strand
TTTAAAGAGTTTATCACACATGTTACGATCTGTCAAGTCAAACTTTTTCTCATCTGTAGATCTGACTGTTCACCGTGATGATCTGTTTCCTTAATTCAGCTCCAGGCTGAAGCCTCTGGGCAGCAGCTCACCCAAGGACATCACCTCATAGTCGTTTTCATCCTTTGCCATGATTATCTTAAGATCCGGATCACAAAACTCTGCCAGCACCTGTCTGCAAACGCCGCATGGTGTGGGTGCCACGCTCTCACCCTTATGGCCTCCGACTATGGCGATCTTTTTGAAGCTTTTTTGCCCCTCGCTTACTGCCTTGAAGATCGCGGTGCGCTCCGCGCAGTTCGACGGTCCGTAGGCAGCATTCTCTATGTTGCAGCCTTTATATATCGTTCCATCCTCACACTCGAGGGCGGCTCCCACCTGAAACCCCGAATAAGGGCAGTAAGCAAGCTCTCTTGCCTCATTTGCCTTTGCTATCAATTCCTCTGCTGTCATAGCTTATCACCTCACCCAAAAACATATTTTTATCAAATGCTAAAAACTATACTCATCATAGTGATATCATCGAACTGCTCCATTTCTCCGACAAATGAATCTATCTCACTTATCATATCCTTTAAGATCGTCTCGGGAGAAGCATCGATATCACGGTTTAGCATATTAAGCATCCGGTCTGATCCGAAGCGCCCTTTTTGCGAATTTTTCGCCTCGAGGACACCATCCGTGTACAAAAACAGGCTGTCGCCGTCCCTGAGTGAATACTTCACATCGACAAACTCAAGCTCCTCCACAGTCGCCAAGGGCGGCATGTTATCCGTCATCAGCAGCTCATACGCTCCGCCTTTATGCCGAAGGGCAGGGTACTCGTGACCCGCATTCGCGCAGATCAGCTCGCCGGTCGACTCTGTCAATATGGCAAACCAGACTGTCACAAACTGGTTTGATGCGTTTTCCCTGCAAAGCGTGTTATTGACATCATATAAAACATCTGCAGGCGTCCCGGGCGCCGTTGTCCTTATCTTTATAAGTGTCCTTGCGACGACCATAAACATCGCCGCGGGCACTCCCTTCCCCGAGACATCCGCGATCACTATTCCTATATGGTCATCATCTATTCTGAAATAATCATAGAAATCTCCTCCCATTTCTTTTGCAGGAGTCATGGTCGCGTATATTTTTATACTATCCGAAATGTCAAAATCCGTCGGCAGCATGCTCCTTTGTATATCCTCTGCAATGCTTAATTCCGCCGAAAGTCTCTCCTGCTCCTTGTTAAGGCTTATGTAATCCTTGATATATTTGTCAAGTGAGCTCGCCATATCGTTGAAGCTTTCTGCCAGATCTCCGACCTCATCGTTGTTCACAGCCTGTATACGATGGTCAAGATTCCCCGAGCTTATCGTCTTTACATCCTCCCTGAGTGCCAAAAGCGGCGCAGTAAAGCTGTTCGTAAATCTCCTCACCACGATCATTATTATCAAAAGCAGGACTATAAGTATTGCGACAAAAACCATTATCGAGATCCAGATCCCCGACTCCATGTTCCTTACAGGCTTCTGGATAAGCTCCTGCGGCGCCTTTATAAGCAGTGTCCACCCTGTACTCTCCATATGAGCCGACGCAAAGTAGTCTCCGCTTTGGGATAAAAATACACCCTTGCTGCCGGACTCTACCGCTTCGATCTCTTCGGCTACAAGCCCTAGCTCACTTATGTTTTTGGACTCTCCATCTGCCGATATTAGATTTCCCATAGAGTCCACAAGCATTGCGTATGCGCCCTCGCCGATATTGAGAGAGACTATGGAGCTGTAGACGTCGGATATGAGGATATCGACGCAAATAACTCCGGTATAGCGATCATTTTTATCGTATACCGGCGCTTCACATGTGATCGTCAGACCTCTTCCGAATGAATCCTCATAGACATCCGTGAAAAATACTTCCTGCCTCATCCTCATCTCTGTGAACCATTCGCTCTCGGAAAAATCGAATATTTGATCCGCGGGTAGCGCTTCCGGCATATTGTCAAAGGACACCATAAACCCATCCTCAAAAGCACAGTATGTGGTCAGTATGTCGCTGTCCTTTGAGGTCATCGATATTTCCATCTGATCCTCAAGATTGGCGACATAGGCTACTTGGCGGTCGATCCGCTGCTTCTCGCCACTGCTTTCATCCATCTTGCGTGTATAGGCGATCTGCAGCATATATTTTCCGGCTATATCGGGATCCTTCGGATCATAGGGCTGTACTTCTTTCGGCTTGTAGTTTTCGGGATTTTTAAAGATCTTGTTTAAACAGGCTGCGTAGTTTTGAACCAGCTTTTTATAGTTATCAAATTCAACATCGGCGAGCAGCGCTCTGTCGTAGACTATGTTGGCGAGATTCTGATTGTCGACCGTTACCAGCGCCTCCGCACCACGATCGCGGATAAACAACATGCCAAAAAGGCTGAGCGCCCCCGTGACAACAAAAGAAACTATGAGTATTCCTGTAACGATCAGTTGAAAGCGCCTCTTGATTGGCACGCGTTTCTTTTTCATATATTCCCCTCTTCCTTACCTGCGCCCGGCGCTTCCAACGACTCTCTCCGTTCGTCGTTG
>DMLD01000051.1:0-820 GCA_003453515.1 Lachnospiraceae bacterium | reverse complement strand
GAGGTTTAGTACTGCGATTTCATCGCAGCGCAGGATGGTATGCTCGATCCGCTTTCGCGCTAGTTGTTCACCCCGTGGTGGACTTCCCCTGTTGCGGCTGTCATTGCGCGGAAGGTAAAGCCCCTGCTCCTGCCCCAGTCTATGATCCTCTGGAGCGCATTTATCGTCTTGTCATTTCCTGAAAAATCGTGCATCAGCACCACATTACTTCTGCCCTTTTGGATGCCGGAGGTCACCATCCTGAATACCTGATCAGCGGTGTTGGCACCGCCCGCATCTCCCGATGATACATTCCAATCCTGATACAAAAATCCCCAGCCGTGGACTTTTTTGGAAAGTCTCGACATGATACCGACACTGTAATGACGACTTACCGTATTGGAGCTTCCTCCCGGAAATCTTGTCTGCGTACACCACTGACCGAACTCCTTGTAAAAGAGCTTTTGAAGCTTGGTCAGATTTTTATGATACGCTTCATCACTTCTGTATATCTGGTCGTACTTATGTGAATAGCCGTGTATAGCCAATGTATGTCCCTCGTCTATCACCCTTCTGGTCAGATCGTAGTCGTCCTTTGCGGGCTTCAGCTCGAAAAATGTCGCCTTAACTTCATTTTTCTTAAGAATATCGAGTACCTTCGGTGTTGAGTAGCGGCTCGGTCCGTCATCAAAGGTGAGGTAAATGATGCTTTTGGGTTTTTTTTTCACTGTCACCATGCACTGAAAATAGTGCTTGGAATCAGCTGTGATACCCTCCACCGATACCTTTCCTACCTTTTTGGCGATTATCTTGGAGCCGTTTGCCCCGACCTTCACAACGG
>DMLD01000102.1 GCA_003453515.1 Lachnospiraceae bacterium | reverse complement strand
TTTAAATGCAAGTGAATTCTCCCCTTGTATATAGGTTACTGTCTGATGGACATATTTGACCTTAGTTACCACACCTCCGTTTAATACGATAGAGGTCAGCTTCACAAAACAATAGGTACCTACTGCCAAGGCTGCGATCGCGAGTAAACCGGAAACAGCGGGGGGCATTGTCAAAAAGCTGTTGTCATTATCTGTCTGCATCCTTTTGAGCGCATCCTCCGTAAGCGCCGTATCTCCTTTGAAAACATCCCTGTCTACTCCATCGTAGATGGAAAATGATTTTTCGCTGATCACATCATCAAGATCAGCATTTTCCTCGTCTTCCTCGGCATATCCGCTCATGGCACTCTGAAAGACAGAATACAGACCGACATCTCTTATGATGGATTTCTGACCTGCTGAAAGGACATATGCCAAAGTATAAAGATCGGATTTTTCTATGTTTTCATTCATCAAAAAATCATACATAGTCTGATCTCCGTATGATATTCCCTTCAGAAAAAGCTTCAACGCTCCCATGGCTGCATTTTCATTGTACTCCACGGCGTCAGTAAGTCTGTCCATCGACTCCCCCATAGACTCGGCGATCTCCGGGATTGTCGGATCATCCTTTTGATCCCATATGCTCTCGGTATCTCCTATTTCGTCCGAGAGTGCCTCCACTTTCTTCTCATCTCCGTCTTCTATCGCCTTTGCCACATCAGAGCTTGTTCTCTCGCGCAGATAGGTCTGCAGCTTGGGAAGCTCCTTATAAAGCATGGCAGCATCTTCGCCGAAGTCCTTTTCGAGCTGCTTTTTCACTGCACTGTCAGACCTCAGATTCTTGAACGATTGTTTGTACATATCGATGAGTCCCCTTGGTCCGAGCTCACTCATGCGGGTCACCCATGTTCCCTTTTTATTTACCTTTGTGTCTATACCCTGTGTTATGAGATTCTCCATCTGTCGGATCAGGTCATCGTTTCCCTCTACAAATATTTTTTCAAGCTCTTTTCTTGCTGTCGCATCCTTCGCATCACCTGTCAGCCTGCGTCCCTGCTCCAGCAGATAGTCTCCAAATGCCATATCCGAATCATCCTCATAAAAGCGATTCAGGTGTTTGCAGATGATCAATGCCGCATCCATGTCTGAATCATAGTTTTTGGTAAACTCGATCAGTGCCGGTACAAAGATATCCACCTGATCATCGATGGCGTCCTTATGATTCTTGAGAAGCTCCTCGTAATCGGAGACAGAGTATTTCCCGGTCATAGACTGTACCTTTATATCGCGGATAGCCAGATCGGGGTCATCCGTTGTGGTGTATCCGACAAAGCACTCCCCAACCTTGTTTTCAAGGACGGTGTACTCCTCACCGAGTTCTTTTTCAGCGGCTTCCCTGCTTGATGCGTAGCTGATGGCTACATCACTTATATAGAGCCCGGCTGCTTCTGCCGCCTTGGCAGCCTTCGTATCGGGTGTCACCCCATGGATACGGACACCGCCACACACTGATACAAGCGTTACCGCAAGTGAAAGTGTTATGGATAAGATCCATTTTGTTGTTCTGCCCATATCGATCCCCCGTTCCAATTTCTATACATTTCATAAAAATACTGAGTTTGCTATTGTTATGTCGTTATCATATCACATTGTGTGTTACAAAAGGGTTACAGGGCAATCGCACAAAAAACGGCGCTCTCCTGCGCCGTTTTTTGGATTACATCTTTCCTGTCTCACTTCTTCCGTTTCCTGTAGTATACGCCTGCGCCCGCTGCTATGGCTGCGATCACCAGGATCGCCAGAAGTACCCACAGCATACCCGGCCATGCAAATACCGAGGTTTGTTCGGGAGCTTCATCATCCTCGACCTCAGCCGATTCTTCCGTTCCGGTCCTGTAGGTGATATATACACTCTTTGTACTCTTTCCTGTATACTTCTTGTCAGCAAGGTTTGACTGTGATGACTGATCAAAGTCGAGCAAGTATTCTATATCCGCATCACTCGATTTGTTGCTGTCACTGACTGTCAGTGATGATGCGAGTACGGGATCACCGGCATTGCTGTCCGTAGTAGTATAGATGACCTGCCAGCCGTCTCCCTTTTTATCATGCAGATCTGTGACATTTCCTGCTTTATCTCTCACTGCGTGATAGGTCATATAGTGAACATCGCCCTCTGTGGTTTTGTACACCATATTTGCAGGAATATGAGTAAACTCTACCGAGTGGCTTCTCGTCAGGAGATATATCTCATATCCTGCGAAGGCGAACGCCAACACCGCACCCAGCGTATATCCGATCCTTGCTCCCCAACCGGCTTTTGGTACCTTGCTTACCTTGTCGGGAACTTGTTTAGTTATGGTCTTCTGCATATTTGCATCGATAGCATTACCATAGAAATGCATATGTGCTTCTTTATTGCCCACTGTGAATTTTTCAAGCTGTTCCCCCAATCTGGTGTTCTTCAATTTCTCCGCGGCGTACTTATATGTCTCATTTATGGTCTTGGCTGTATCCGCTCCTTCGTATTCGAGAGCAGAAAGCTTAAAGCCCTCCGGAAGATAGCTATTACCAGCGTACATCTCTATCCAGTTTAACTTCCAGGCATTTTCATATTTGATCATAAGCCTGAATTCATTTTGCATTTTTGTCACTTTAGGGGTTATCTCATATACAACCTCTCTCACCGGCTTATACAGCATCTTTGTATCATATGTAAAAGACTTCACAGCCATATATGCGCTCAAGGATCCAACCACTGTCATAGCAACTGCCAGCTTAAGGTTGCCTTTATTGCCTTCGGGAGACAAAACATCATCTACCTGCTTGGTTTCCATGTTCTTGAGCGTATCTGCAGTGATAGCCGTATCTCCGTCAAATACACTTCGGTCTACACCATCATATACGGAAAGCATACCTTCATCCATGTCCGACAGATCCATATCCTCATCCGCTTCCGCTTCTGTGCTCACATTTTCATTGTACTCTGAAAGAATACTCTCAAATACCGGATAGAGACCAAGATCGTTTATGATGCTTTTTTGTCCGTCGGTAAGTACATACGCCATCGTATACAGATCGCTTTTTTTCAGGTTCTTATCCATGAAAAAGTCGTACATGGATTTTGTGGAACCATACGGCGTATTTTTCAAATTCTCGATCACGACCATCTCTGTCATCTGAGAGTTTAGTTCCATGGTTTCAGCGGCGTCACTTGCCGCCATATATGAGGCTTCGAGCAGCTCATCCGTATCGGAATCAAGCGAGACATCCACTTCCTCTTTGTCTTCATACTCTGAAACTATCTCATCTGTGGCTTTCTCATCACCCATCGCCTTATAAAGCTTGGATTCTTCACCTTCCTTCAGGATACTCTGAAGATTGTTTATTTCTGTAAAAATTGCACTCGCTTCATCTCCAAGATCATTTTCTATCATCTTGTTTACATAGGATCTTGTTTTTCCCGGATATGCCTGCTTATAAACAGCGTACAATCCGTCGGGACCGAGCAGACTCATACGGGTAAGCCATGATCCTTTCTTGACAAGCTTCGTATCCTGTGCCTGAGTAAGAAGCTTTTCGATGGATCTGATAGCAGAATCGTTTCCCTGTACAAACATCATCTCAAGAGTCTCTTTTGCTTCCGGATCATTTCTGTCGTTTACGAGCCTGCGACCCATTTCAAGCAGGAGGTCGCCCACGTTTTTGTCTGAATCGTCTTCATGGAAAACATTTAACAGTGTATGGATATATGAAGCAGTCTTCATACCGGCGTCATAGTTTTTGGTATACTCTATGATAGCGGGGATCACTGTGTTGAGCTGCTCTGCGATAACCTCTTTATGTCTGTCGAGAAGCTCCTTGTAGTCAGACTCAGAGTAGTTGCCATCCATCCCCATGACTTTGAGATCCTTGATAGCCATATCAGCATCATTCGTCGTAGTGTAGCCAATCCATGAGTGTCCGCTCATCCCCTCGTTGAAATCCCGGTCAAGGATGGTGTACTCTTCTCCAAGCTCCTCTTGAGCTGCTTCCTTGCTCTCCCTGTGGCTGACCATGATATCCGCTACATATCTGCCGGAGCTTTCAGCCGCCTTGGAGATCCTCACTTCGGGGCTTACACTCTGTATCCTGACCCCGCCGCACTCCGCGGAGATCGCAACTGCCGCCGTAAGTGCCAGTGCTGTTATTCTTTTAAATACTTTTCTCATAGTCAAGCCCCCTTTATACGAAAATCCGGATACCTTATATATCACTGCGGATATCCGTTATTTTTATCTTATGTACGTATCTTAGCATATATGGTGTTACAAAAGTGTTACAACGCCACCATCCCTATAGCACCGTCAAAGAGGGCATATATCTATTCAGTCAAATACAGACTTTGCTATCTCTACCTTGTTCATGGAGTAAAGATGTATCCCGTTCACACCGTGGTTCAACAGCTCCTCCATCTGCCTTTTGATGAAGTCGATGCTGCATTTTTTTACGTCTCTGTCGTTATCCTTGTATTTTTCCAGATCGTCCATAAACGCCTTTGGGATCGCCGTACCGGACAGTCTGATGATGTTGTCGATCTGCCTGTACGAGGTCACCGGCATCAATCCCGCAAGCACGGGGACACCGATCCCTGCCCCTCTGACTCTCTCCATGAATTTGAAAAATATCTCGTTGTCGTAAAACAGCTGGGTCGTCAAAAAGTCGACCCCCTGCTCCACCTTGAGCTTCAGGTTTTTCAAGTCCTCATCCGCGCTTTTTGCCTCCGGATGTACCTCCGGGTAGCAGGCTCCCGCCACACAGAAGTCGTATGAGTCCTTCACCTCGCGCACGAGATCGGAGGCGTGCTTGTAGTACCTTGAATTGAACACCTCGTCACTCATGCCCTTTGGCTGATCCCCACGAAGCGGCAGAAGATTTTTCACGCCGTTTTTGTAGATGTTCGTGAGGAAATTTTTCAAAAACAGAGGATCCGGGATCGCTGCGCACGTCAAGTGACACAGCGCCTCGATCCTGCACTGGTTCTGTATGTAGTTCGCTATGGCAAATGTGTTCTCGACCGTGTTGCCGCCCGCGCCGTAGGTCACGCTGATAAAATCGGGCTGCAGGTACTTGAACTCATCCAAAGCGTCGTATATGACCGATACATCCGTGTCCTTCTTCGGCGGGAACACCTCGATGGAGTAGGTCGGTCTGTTGGTGTGAAATCTTTCCTTTATCATCCTGATTCTTTCCTAAATATATATTGCTGTTACATATGTTTTGCGGTCATGTGTTTTGCGGTCATGTGGCTTTTATTTTGGTGCCGTCGCGTGCGGCACTTATGCCAGCGCCGCCGTAACTATAGCCATCGAGTAGACCTCCGAAGCGTTGCAGCCCCTGGACAGATCGTTGATCGGAGCGTTGAGCCCGAGAAGTATCGGACCGTACGCATCGAAGTTTCCGAGGTGCTGAGCGATCTTGTAGCCGATGTTGCCCGCTGCGATATCCGGGAAGATAAATGTATTCGCCTCGCCGGCAACGGGATCCTCGGGACACTTCGTCCTCGCAACTCTGGGGTTCACTGCCGCGTCGAACTGCAGTGTATCTCCTGCGATCGGAAGATCCGGTGCAGCCTTTCTGGTCTTCTCTGCCGCATTTCTCATCTTGTCAACGATCTCTCCCGAGCCGGAACCGTAGGTCGAGTAGCTCAAAAATGCGAGCTTGGGATCGATACCGAACACCTTTGCACAGTCAGCCACATCGAGAGCGATCTCAACGAGGTCGTCCTCTGACGGCTTGATGTTGATGGCACAGTCACCCATGGCGAGTACCGAGTTACCGCCGGTCGCGCCCTCACGCACAAGGATGAAGCACGATGCTACCATGCTCTTTCCGGGCTTTGTCTTGATGATCTGGAGAGCGGGTCTTACGGTATCCGCCGTCGAGTACGTAGCACCGCCGAGCAGCGCATCCGCCTCTCCCATCTTTACAAGCATCGTACCAAAGTAGTTGCCCTGATGGCAGAGCTTGGTCGCGTCCTCCTTGGTAAGTCCCTTGGCACGGCGAAGCTCGTAGAGCGTATCGACCATCTCATCCATCTTGTCATACTTATCGGGATCTATGATCCTCGCACCTCTGATGTTGAAGCCGACATCCGCTGCCGCCTCAAATATCTCATCCTCATTTCCTATAAGAATGGGCTCGAGGAATGTAGACGCCAAAAGTCTCGAGGATGCCTCCAGAATACGGGGATCCTTTCCCTCGGTAAAAACGATCTTCTTCGGATCCTTTTTCAGAATCTCAATCAACTTTCCAAAACCAAATGCCATGATTTCCTCCATTCCGGAGCGGCTAAAGTTAAAGGGTCGTATAAGCACCGCAGCTTCGCCGTTCCACGCTTGTTATATTTTGTTTTAACGTGATACCTCACGCTTTCACTTTCCGTAGCTTTTTGCGAGCTTCTCAAAGGCAGGGAGCGATCTCTCGATCATCTCAGTGCCGACACAGTACGATATCCTGACGTAGCCCGGCACTCCGAAGCTGTCGGACGGAACCAATAGCAGCTCAAACTCCTTTGCCTTCTCGGCAAACGCCTCTGCATCGTCCTCCAGTGCCTTCACAAACAGATAAAAGGCTCCATCGGGATTTACCACCTCAAATCCGAGCTTTTTGAGTGCCTCTGACAGGATGTCCCTGTTCTTTTTGTAGACCGATATGTCACTCGTCAGCCCCTGGCACCTCGCAACAACCCTCTGAAATAGGCTCGGCGCGCACACATAGCCAAGCGATCTGCCCGCACCGCATATCGCGAAGTACACATCCTTGTCCTCGCTCATCCTCGTGCTCACGGCGATGTATCCGATACGCTCGCCAGGCAGCGACAGCGACTTTGAGTAGGAGTAGCACACTATCGTGTCGTCGTAGTAGTCCATCGGCGCAGGTACCTTCACCTCGCCGTAAACAAGCTCTCTGTAGGGCTCGTCGGCGATAAGCACTATCGGATGGGCGTACTCCCTAGCTTTGTCTCTAAGCACATCGCACACGGCAATCAGGTTTTCCTCGCTGATAACCGCACCCGAGGGGTTGTTTGGCGAGTTTATGATGATTCCCTTGGTATTTTTCGTGATCTTTTTCTTCAGATCCTCTATATCCGGCTGAAATGTGACCGGATCGCACGCCACAGTGCCGAACCTCCCTCCGACGCTCTCGGTGAAGACCCTGTACTCCGGGAAAAACGGCGCGAAGGTCAAAAACTCGTCCCCTTCCTCGCAAAGTGCTCTCAGCGATATCATGAGCGATGCCGCTGCCCCACAGGTCATATAGACGTGATCGGGGGTTAGCGTGACCTTCTGCATGCTGTTTACGTGGTCACATATAGCCTGTCGGACACCCATATCGCCCGGCGCGGAGGTGTATCCGTGGAGCGCTACTGAATCCTCGGTCGCGATCAGCTCCTCAATGACCTCTCTCACCCTCGCAGGCGGCTCTACACTGGGGTTTCCTATTGAAAAATCGTAAACGTTGTCAGCCCCTATCTCTTCTTTTCTCCTGTTTCCATACTCAAACAGGTCGCGTATCTTGGAAGGGCTCGTTCCAAGCGCGTGCATCTTTTCTGATATCATTTTCGTTTTCTCCTTTTGCGCCTATTCGAAACCGTA
>DMLD01000207.1:1186-5336 GCA_003453515.1 Lachnospiraceae bacterium | reverse complement strand
GATATACAACATTTTTGGCGTCCTCTGTCACACCCTGAAACGTCTTGAACATCAGGTTGAACTGACGTATCTCGGTGAAATTGTGCTTGCCGCATGACGGACAGGGTATCTGATTGTCCGCGATGAATTTTTCCATCTTTTCATTGCTCCATCCGTCGACCGACGAGTCGAGCTCGATCCCTTTTTCCGCAGCGAAGCTCTCGATAAGCTGATCAGCTCTGAATCTCTCGTGGCACTCCCTGCAATCCATCAGAGGATCGGAAAAGCTGCCGAGGTGTCCCGAAGCAATCCACGTCTGCGGATTCATCAATATCGCGCAGTCCACTCCCACATTATAGGGATTCTCCTGGATGAACTTTTTCCACCACGCGCGCTTTATGTTGTTTTTCAGTTCAACGCCGAGATTTCCGTAATCCCATGTGTTTGCAAGTCCTCCGTAGATTTCCGAGCCCGGGTATATAAAACCTCTGGTCTTGCATACCGAAACGATCTTTTCCATTGATTTTTCCATCTTTTTTTCCTCACATTCTGTTTTTATTTATTAGGGCAAACCAAACACCTACAGGGTGATGGCAGCGGGCAGCAGTTCAAGGAAATACTGAATATATCAGCTCTTCCTCAATCGAACAGCCCGCACATCTGAGCCTCTATCTGAGCATTGTCGACTATCGCAGTCACCTGGCAGCTCACGCATTTATCACTGTTCTTGTTCTCACAATGCTCGCAGATGACCTCCTTCGCATTCATTATCTGATAAAAGATATCGACCGTCATCTCTTCCATGCTTTTACATCTCCCATCTGTTTGTTGTTGACCATACCGGTCCGCTTATCCACCTATTGTAACATCATTTATCAAAACCCGCAACCATAAACTGCTTCAGAGTTGCAAGTGTTGCAAATTCCTTGTCGGTATTTTTTTTGAAAAATGTACCGATGCACCTGTCAAGCTCCGCCATTACATCTTCACTCACGCTGAAGCCAAACAGCCTGCTCATATCCCTGCTGATCACCTGCCCCACCGCATAGGACGCCGTGGGTGACAGCTTCCACGCGCCACTGTCATCGTGCCAGCACTCATCGCTTGCATCGTAGTACGGCGCATAGCCCGACACCGCCAAAAACCTCAGCTCATATATCCTGCGTATCAGATCATCGGATATAGCTCCCACAATCAGCGCCATGAGCGCCCTGTATAGAAGCTCGAGCTCATCCGACGCCTTTAGTCCCTCGCGCGTGAAGTAGTCGGCGACCTCGCAAAAATACATCCCCATGTACAGCTTTACAAGATCCGTTCTCAGCTCGGGAAAATAGTTGGCGATACGTACCTCCTCGATCGTATAGTAATCGCGCCCCCTGTATATGAAAAATTCTCCGAAGCAGAAGGTCTCCGTCACTGCCGCAAGCTGGCTCTTGGGGCGTCTGGCGCCTCTGGCAAATGCACTGATGCGGCCAAGCTCACGACTGAGCAGCACCACCCTCTTATCGTACTCTCCAATGGTAGCAGAGCTTAGCACCATCGCCACGACCTTCTCCTTCAACAGGCTCACTCCTCCCCCGTCAATCCAAGATTTCTCAACTGGGCTTCGTTGTCTCTCCAGTCCTTTCTGACCTTGACCCAAAGCTTAAGATTTACCTTGGCTCCAATTAGATCCTCTATCTCCGGCCTCGCCTTCGAGCCGATGGTTTTGAGCATCGACCCCTGCTTGCCGATGATGATACCCTTGTGCGAAGCCTTCTCACACACTATTGTCGCCTCTATATCATACAGCTCCCTCGTACCCCTTTTTTTGAAGCTGTCGATGACAACGGCGATCCCGTGCGGTATCTCATCAGACAGGCTTTTGAGCGCCTTCTCGCGGATAAGCTCAGCCGCGATATCCCTGACACTCACATCGGTTAGAGTGTCCTCGTCGTAGTACATCGGTCCCTCGGGAAGCCTTGCAAACATCGTATCTATCAGGTCATCGACGTTTTCACCGGTTTTTGCGGACAGCGGTATCAGATCCGTAAACTCCATAAGCCTTGAATACTCGTCGATACACAAAAGCAGCTCGTCCTTGCGCACGGTATCGACCTTGTTCATCACAAGTATCACATCCGCATCTGATCTTTTCAGCACCGACGCGATGTGCTGCTCTCCGCGTCCGATATACGTCGTGGGCTCCACGAGCCAGAGCACCAGATCAGCGTCTCCTATCGAGCTCTCCGCCGCCTCGACCATGTGATCTCCAAGCTTGTTCTTTGCCTTGTGTATCCCCGGCGTATCCAGAAAAATGATCTGCCCCCTGTCATCGTGATACACGGTTCTTATCCTGTTGCGGGTGGTCTGCGGCTTTGCCGATGTGATGGCTATCTTCTCACCTATGATACGGTTCATAAGCGTAGACTTGCCGACATTGGGGCGTCCGACTATCGCCACAAACCCTGAGCGAAATGTCTCACTCATAGTTCCTCCTTTATTAACTCATACCAACGGTCTTACTGAATCAAACATATCGGAGCATTTTTTTATCGTATCCTCGTTACCCACGACACAGATGTAGCCGGGAGCCAATATGGCATCGACCATGTCCGCGCTCCTTCTCAGATCCTCGACCGTTGTCGCCAAAACCTCATCTCTGGTGGTCTGTATCCTCTCATCCGTCACACCGCTCATATAGTGATCGTATGAGCGAAGTCCCAGCGCTCTCGGCGTAAGCGGCGCATCCATCGCTCTGATAGTCCCGATGATGAATTTGACCGTCTCCTCGTCGGTGAGTTCAAGCTCGCGAAGATACCCGGATACCGACTCAAATATATCATTGGTCGAGGTGAGGTTCGGATCCCTGTATGATACCATATAGCCTACCCCGACATGTGAGAAGCCGCACATCACGCCGTAGGCTCCGCCCTTTACTCTGACCTCGTTCCACAGATACTCATAACTGAGTATTGTTTTCAAAACCTTAAATGAACCGTGGAACGCCACTCCACTACTGCGAAAATCTCCGGCTCTTGCCACATATTGCACGTTACCCGCGATGGTGAGCCCTTCATTTTTTCCGATGGAAGGATTCTTGATGTCAGGCTTTGGTCCCTCGCCCGCAGTCGCCGATCCCGAAGGACGTGAGTTGCTGACCCAGCGCTCGTACTCGCAGAGCATATCGCCCTCGGGCTTTTTGCCCGCCTGCTCGTCTCTCAGGCTGTTTATCAGAGCGGGAGCCTCCCTCTCAAATACCTCATATCCCTCGTCATCGCTTATCACATTTATGATCAGTCTGCTCTTGTCAAAGATGACGCCGATCAGCCATGTCAGCACCTCGACAAGATTCTCGCTGTGATCATCAAAGTTATCATCCAGCTCACATAGGAAGTCATAATAATCGATACCCCTTATCAGCTCGCCCCATCTGGCGGACTCGTCGAAGTATGCCGACGCTCTGTTGATCGCCGTGGTGTGTCCGACTGCCGGCATGGACGCCTGCTTGACCGAACGGCGCTCGGCTATGATCTCCCTGAGTCTTTTGGTGTCTCCTATATGGGTCTCATTTATGATCTCGTCGAGCAGTCCCATCACATATCCGATCTCGTGATAGAGAAGCTTTATCGACATATCCCACCTGACGCCAAACTCGCGCGTGTCCTCTCTCATGACCGATCCGACATTCAGCGAATACCCTCCGGCGTGCAAAAGCATCTCGTTGGACAGCTCCAGCTTGTCGTGTCTGTCGGTGTCCATGACTCCGAGAAGCTCCGACAAAAGCGATACATAGCCTGCGTATTCCTTCAGATCGCTCACATCGAAGGAAAGCCTGATATATGCTATTCCGTTTGTAAAAATATCATTATAAACGACCCTGCAGCCAAGAAGCGACCTGTCACTGACCGTTATGGGTCTTGCCTTCTTGCCTATATCCTCTCTGCCAAGCACGGGTATGGTGGCAAGCTCCTCGGGCGTGGAGGGCTCCTCCTGATATTTTTTCAGCTCCTTAGTCTTTCTTATTATCTCATTTTTCTCGTCATCGCTCAGTGAGTTTAGATGAGTTTTAAGCTTCTCCCTCTCGGCATTGTCGATCTCTGTCGCCATGCCCGGTTTGGGTCGCAGCGTGACAAAGGACGAGTGAGGATTGTCAAGAAAATACTTCCTTATCAGGTTCTCAAAGTAATCA
>DMLD01000207.1:0-1003 GCA_003453515.1 Lachnospiraceae bacterium | reverse complement strand
AATCTGCCGAAGTCTGCCTCTCTGAACTGAAACTCCATCGCGTTGAGCGCGGCTTTAAGCGTAGTCTTGTTGAGTCCGCCATTTGCCTGATCCTCAAGCGTCTGCCTGATCACTCTTAAGAACTCTTCCTTTTGGTCATCCTTCGCATTTTTCGTGCTTATCGTGAAAAATGGCTGCCTGAACGGCTCAGAGTAGGTCCCGTCGACCTCTGTTCCGATGCCTGCTCCGACCAGTGCCTCCTTGACGGGCGCTCCGACGCCCTCCACGAGCGCGTGCTCCAGCATCTGAAACGCCTGATAGAGGTAGGGATCGAGCGTATCGGCGCACACTCCCGAGTAAGCAAAGTAGGTCTTTCCTTCAGTTCCCTCATCAGCTCCTACGGGATAGAAGCCCTCCTCAACTCTCATCTGCTCAAACGGCTCCTGCAGCTTTATCTCTGAGTCTACATCCAGATGATCAAACTTTGAGAGATACTCCTCATCTATGAAGGTAAGCCTCTCTGCAAAGTCCATTTTTCCGTAAAGATAGATGTACGAGTTTGACGGGTGATAGTATCTGCGGTGGAAGTCAAGATAGTCCTCCCACTTAAGCTCCGGTATAACTCTCGGGTCTCCGCCCGATACCACGCCATAGGCATTGTCCGGGAAAAGCGACGTCTGGATCAGGTTGTCAAAATACTCATCCGGCGAGGAGAACGCCCCCTTCATCTCGTTGAAGACGACTCCGTTGTATATGAGTTCTCCGTCGATATCATCGAGCTCGTAGTGCCAGCCCTCCTGACGGAATATCCTTTCTTCTTTATAAATATTGGGAAAAAATACCGCATCAAGATATACATCCATAAGATTTTTAAAATCCTTGTCGTTGACACTGGCGACCGGATATACGGTCTTGTCGGGATAGGTCATCGCATTTAAAAATGTGTTGAGCGACCCCTTATCGAGCTCCGCAAAGGGATCCTTGACCGGGAATTTCCTCGATCCGCAAAGCACCGTATGCTCCA
>DMLD01000016.1:1622-13529 GCA_003453515.1 Lachnospiraceae bacterium | reverse complement strand
TGGTGATCGCAACTGATCTGATCTTATTAGCTTTCATGAATGATTCCTCCTGGATCGATGTTTGTCGAGTCCATGTCTTCGTGTCGGTTTGACAAGTTCCTCAACATAAGATATACTACATGGGGTTACGAAAGAGATAGTGGGTTATAATTACATATGATACGATAAATTATACACTAATGCAGATAGAAAATCAAGTGAATAAGCAAAACTAAAGGAGCAAAAGATGCATAAGGATGATACATGGCAGTACTGTCTTTCGAGTGAGAATATAGATGAAGCAATCGGAACCATCATCTCTTTCCTTGAAAACAACGGTGTTGAAGGAGAAGAGGCAACCAGACTGCGACTTATATTCGAGGAGCTGTTAGTGGCATACAAAAACAAGTTCGGAGAAGAGTGCAGGTTTGATCTTAAGAAGAGAAAGTTTCTTGGGAGATGCAGGGTTCAGCTTTATGTGGAGTCGAGTGTACTGGATCCGTTTTCATCGGATGATGAGGATTATAATCTTTTAAGAAAGCTCGGTGCCGATTCCAAAAGTGAGTGTACATGGGATTATCGGAACCGGGTCAATATCATAAGCGTAGTTCCCCGAAAGAAGATAAGGATATCAACATCCATTATGACGTTGGTAGCTTTTTTTCTGGCTATAGGTGTGGGATTTCTATGCGAGAGTCTGTCTGAGAGTGTAAACCGGAACATGCTTAAAGGCTACATCGAGCCGGCTTTTGATACGATCATGGGGATCATAACGGGAGTAGCGGGACCTATGATATTTTTCTCGCTGACATGGGGAGTCTGTGCAATAGGTGATGTCGAGACGCTGAGTAAGATCGGTAAAAAAATGGTCAGCAGATTTATGGTGATACTTATGTCGCTTTCCGTTTTCACTTCACTTGTCTGTTCACCGATTTTCAGAAGTGTCGGTGGGGGAGTTACTGAATTTAAGTTTTCCGATCTCTTCGGACTGATCCTTCAGATAATACCTGACAATATGATCAAACCTTTTATGGAGGGTCGAACACAACAGATAATATTTCTCGCGTTTGTGTTTGGAATAGTGCTACTTATTCTGAAGGAAAAAGTCAGTACGTTTACGAAGGTTGTCGGAGATCTCAATGAGATCATGCGGTATATCATGTCTTTATCCAATGTGCTGATACCGATCATGGTGTTCCTTGGGATATTCAAGATCATGATCAGCGGCAACTTCTCAGTTGTGGTGAAATCTTGGAAGGTCATCGCTGTGTATCTGGCGATCATGCTCCTGCTTGCGATGGCTTATACAGTATGTGTGTCAGTAAAATACAAGACAAAACTAAGTGTATTGGTAAAGAAAGCACACCCCGCAGCCATCAGAGCGTTTACTACCGCATCATCGGTGGCAGCGCTGTCGTTGGGAATGGAAAGTTGTGAGAAGTCGTTTGGAATTGATAAAAAAATAATAGATTTCGGAATGCCGCTTGGCAATACTATGTTTAAACCTGCCGTACAGACGGCTTACGTGACAATAGGATTCGGGATGGCACAGTTGTATGGTGTCCCGATCTCGCCATACTGGATCGTGGTCATCACACTTACATGTTTTTTGTTGTCGCTGGCGACCCCACCTATCGCAGGCGGTATGTCGATGTGTTATGCGATACTCTTTGAACAGCTGGGTATACCGAACGAAGCCATAGGTATAGCCCTGGCGATAAATGTGATACTGGATTTCACCATGGCAGGCATCAACCAGTACTGCCTGCAGCTCGAGATGACGGCGCTGGCAGGCTCAATGGATATGCTTGATAAGGATGTGCTGGTGAAGAATTGACAAAACCTGCTCTGATTGTACGAAATAATACGAAATAATACGAAAAAAGTTGCATTCTTCATCAAAAAGTAGTATACTATAACGGAATAAGTGGGCGAGGATTACCCTTTTATCGGCGGAAAGCTACGGAAAACCGTTATTTTTCAAGAGCTTTAAGCCGGTGTTTTTGCGTGCTTTGGCTTTTTGTGTCAGGAGGAGTGATGGAGGATTTTTGGTATGTGCTGTATCCGGTCGTGTTCATATACGGCATCGTGATCGGCAGTTTTCTCAATGTTTGCATTTACCGGATCCCCAAGGATGAAAACATAGCAACTGTCAATTCGCATTGCATGAGCTGTGGGCACAGGCTGAAGTGGTACGATCTCATCCCTCTGTTCAGCTGGATTTTTCTCAGGGGGAAGTGCCGGTACTGCGGCGAGAAGATATCCGTGCAGTATCCGATAGTTGAGGCGGTAAACGGATTACTGTATATCGCGATATTTTTCATAAACGGATGGAGCGTGGAGAGCTCGCTGTGGTGTATCGTGACATCGTGCCTTATCGTCATCGCGGTCATCGATTACAGAACCATGCTTATCCCTGTGGGCAGCTACTTCGTCATACTGCTTATCGGGATAGTGCATATGCTCCTTGATCTGAACAACTGGTGGGACTACGTGATCGGAGCCGTGGGAGCGGGAGTGTTCCTGCTGCTGTGTGCGCTGGTGTTCAGACTGATCACCGGCAAGGGTGGGCTCGGACTCGGAGATATCGAGCTGATGGCGTGCGCCGGGATGTGTCTGGGTATACGGAGAGTATTCTTTGTCATCGTGATCGGATGTGTGGCGGGAGCCATCATCGAGGGTATCAGGATGGCTGTTACGAAAAATAAAGGCAAGTTCGCGTTTGGACCGTACCTGTCCGCGGCTATTTTTATCGGGCTGATGTGGGGACAGGCAATGTTTGACTGGTATGTCGGACTGGCGGGATTATAAAAAGCTGTATGATGGGGTGAGTATAACAGGATCAGCATCTGCCTATGAGCAGTGTGGATAAAGCAATACAATTAAAGCTTCGTGGAGGAGTGTTATGGCAAAAAAAGTGTTAGTGATCCGTGTAGGATCCCGTACAACGCACATGGTTCACATGGACAATGTGGACGACGAGCCATCGATCTACGGTTGTATGCGCGTGACCACGCCTGAGGGCTGTGTGTCAGACGGACAGATCATCGATGTTACCGATCTCGCGCGTATGATCGTGAAGACGATGAAGGAGAAACACATCAACTGCAAGGATGCTATTTTTGTAATCCCGTCATCCAAGATCGCCAGTCGTGAGGCGACGCTGCCGGCTGTCAGCAAGCAGCGCATGGGTGCACTGGTTCAGGCGAGGGTTGCGGATCTGTTCCCGGTGGACACCGAACAGTACGTATTCTCTCACGTGCTTCAGGGCAAGCCCTATGCAGGCGGAGAGGAGACCAAGCTTGCTACAGAGCAGGGCTTTGACAAGCTTCTGGAGGCTGAGGAAGCACAGGAGCCGGACAAGAAGTCCAAGAAAAAGAAGAGGAAAAAGGGAGATGCAGCGACCGAGGAGGCGGATGATTCGGAGCTTGTACAGGACGTGCTCGTGTTTGCAGCACCGACTGAGCTGATCAACTCGTACTATGCGCTCGCTGATGCTATCGGTGTCAAGATCGCATCGCTCGAGGCTGACGGTAACTCAGTGTTCCAGATCATGAAGCGTCAGGTCGGAATGGGAACATCTCTTTCTATTCAGATCAACCGTGATTCGACGCTTGTCAATGTTGTCAATCAGGACAAGCTTCTTTTGCAGAGGGTGGTTCCCTACGGTGTCAACGTATTTACCGACGCCATACAGGAGGAGGGAGCGTTCCGCTGCGAGACCTTTGACAAGGCGTATAAGCTTATATCCTCACAGAGGGTCTTGATGCCGCATCTGGGCGTAGAGAACTCGGGAAACGATTTCTCGATGCAAAAGCGTATCGAGGTCACAAACAACGGTGACTACCTTATCGGAAACATCGTCAGGGTTGTTGAGTACTACAACGCTCAGCACAGGGGTGATCCGATACAGTCGGTATCCCTGATCGGATGGGGCTGCTCCATAGTTGGAATCCACGAGCTTTTGACAAATGAACTTGGTATACAGACATCCACTCCTACGGAGATAGCGGGAGTGAGGTTCAACCGTAAGGTCGAGATAAGCATATCCATGCTGCAGTATTTGAACTGTATGGGTGCCGTGTTCTCGCCGGTCAACTTCATCTCGAGGGATGTTGCAGAGAAGGATGCAAAAAAAGGAAACATGGTCGGACCTATCCTTATCTGCGGACTTTTGGTTTTGGTAGCTGCGACTATCGCAGGATGGTCATACTTAAGCCTGTTTACGGCAAGAGATGAGAAGGATTCATGGCAGCTCAAGGCAAATTCGCTGTCCTCGGTCGATGCCGAGTACAACGAGTTGACGGCCATAGAAACGAACTACGGAACATACAAGGGAGTGAAGCTCGCAACCGATCTCAACAACAACCATTTCCATGCTTTGATAAATGACATCGAAGCGGTATGTCCGAAGAGTTTCAAGATCACGACGATCACATCTGACGGAAGCAAGGTTTCCGCAAACTGTATCTCGAACGAGAGACTACATTCGGTATCGTCACTGATCATACAGTTGAACAAGATACCTATGATCAGAAATGCCTGGGTTGAGACTATCTCAGAAGATCAGGCAACCACATCGAATAAATTCAGATACGCTTACTCGCTGACGTTTGACTTCATTGCAAATGAGTTGACAGCGGCGCAGGAGGTTACTGACACCCTGAATCAGGCCTTGGACGGAACGGGAGTATCCCTTGATGTCAACAATGCGGAGGGAACAGGAGAGACGCCCGTGGCCGATGAAACTGCGGAAGGGGGTGATCAGTAATGAGTGATACAGCGAAAAAGGCTTTACTGATCCTGGCAGGAGTGCTGGCGTGCGTGCTTGTATTTTTCCTTGTATACCAGCCGAATTCCGAGGAGATACTTACACTCGAGAATCAGACAAGAAAGCTTCAGACAGAGGTGAACCGCCTGACAGGACTGCAGGCTCAGATACAGGTATTGCGTCCTGTGGCTGATCAGCACGAGGCGGAGATGGATATGTATTTTGCGGAGTATCCCTCAAGGATGACCGAGCAGAAGGCGATATACAATATATATCGTATGATGGTCGACACCGGCATGAGAGTGACATCGATACAGCCGGGCAAGGATATGACCTTTATGCAGGGCGGTGCGCTCGTTGCCGAGGATGCTGCCGTGATGAGTGAGAACATGGAGGCTGCTACCGGAGCGGGGGCTTCGGCTGAGATCTCTCCGGAGACCAAGGTGCCGATCAACGAGATCATCGGTAAGTACGCTTCGTACAATATGGCTGTGCTCGGATCCAAGAGCGAGGTTATGGATGCGCTCGACTGGATATCCGAGAATTCGGAGCATATGTCAGTCGGAAATATAGCGCTTTCGTTTGACAGCGGTTCGGGCAAGCTCAGCGGTACTATCGCCGTGAACTTCTACTCGATGAACGGTAATGGAATCGCATATGTTGAGCCTGATACATCGGGTATCGTCATCGGATCTGATGATGTATTCGGTTCGGGCGTGAAGAAGTCCAACAGCAGCAAGAGGACATATCAGGAGTGACAATATAGAAAGGAAGTGATACGGGATGGAGAAAAATGTGAGAGCTAGAGAGGGTTTTTCACTGATCGAGGTCATCGTTGCGGTGGCTATACTCGCAGTGCTTTCCATGCCTATCCTTCTCTACTTCACGAATTCTGCCATACATTCGGCAAACGGTCGTCATGAGCAGTCGGCAGACATGGCTGCACAGTCGATAGTCGAGGAGATAGACTCGATGGTCGATTTTTCCTCGATCGAGGGAAGTCTCGGGACCACGCTTGACGCGGAGGGCAATCCCGTGTGGACCGTGTCGAATATTGCAACACAGGCAAAGGATTCCAACGGTGCGCTTTTGCCAAAGTGGGACGGTATAAGCCGTATGAGTCGTGACATCACGGTCAATGATAATCAGTACAAGGCAGTGGTGGACATCGACTACAACGACCCCGTCTACATCAAGGAGGCAACTCCGGCTCCCTCGGCAACGCCGATAGCCGCTCAGTACAATAAGTACAAGACACCGCATTTTTCTGAGCTGTACTCGGATTCGAGCGTAGTTATATCCGAGAGAAATGATGTATTTGACATAGGTATGAGCGATCTGTTCTATCAGTTGAACGGCAGCTCGCCAAACACAACGGCTCCGTCGGAAACAAGCATGATGGATATCCAAAAGAATTCCAAGAGAGTATTTGTCCTGAACGTTGTTGATAAACCGGGGACTGACGATACGTATGTGATCCAGGCTAAGTTCAGATACATATATCCGAATACCGGAGCTGAGCTTGCAAGATCAGAAGTACCGCTTGAGAACACACAGATAGCGAAGGATAAGCTGAAAAATATCTACTTCCTTTTCAGACCGATATGGTCGTGCTACAACTACAAGGATCCGGCTACGAATACACAGGTGGTTATCTCGCCGCCTGCGGCTGAGGAAGAGGAGGCATGGCTTAATTTTTCAGGTGTGCCGTGGGATGCTTCCGTGGATACGGAGGAGAAGATATCTGTTTCGTTTATCAAGCAAAAGGTTGATGGAGTGACTGAGGACTCATCACACAAATACAGGATCACTTTTAAGAACAGTACCGGTGGAGCTGAGACCTATGACAATAACAGAGTGAGATTTTATTGTAATACCGGAGTGTTTCTTCCGGATGCGTTTAATTACGATGCAAATATCAATCAGTTTGGTGACAGTGCTCCAAGTCTTGTCAAACAGACTTATGATAAACGTATAGCGAAGATCACGATCAGGATATATGATAAGGACACATTTACTGATTATGATAACCCCGGAACGCTTAGGGCTACGATAGAGACATCGAAATCCATATAGTATAATACAAAAAGGAGAAGGACCATGAGAAAGTTTTTAAAAAAACTGAAGACGGGTCGAGAGGGTGCGACTCTGGTCACTGTCGTGATCGCGACTGCATTTTTGATAGCCATCGGCGTGGTCATTCTCTCTGCATCGACCAAGTATATTGTGTCAGTATACAAGGATAGAAATACCAATGAGAACCTGTATGATACCGAGGGGATACTCGCTGAGGTGAGAGCCGGAGTCCTTGAATATGCAGGTAATGCCGGAAAGGCGGCATATCAGCAGGTTGTCGAAAACTATGAAGTGAAGACCGAAGAGGCCGCTGATCCTTTGGCTACGCCTGATCCTTCGGGAGGTATTCCGACGACTACGCACACGGTATCTCTGAAAGATAAGTTCGCTAAGTTATATATATGTGGGATCATAGATCAGCTGGAGGGAAAGAGTGTAGAGAATGGGATTACTCATCCGTGGCCTAACATAGATGAGTCGACTGCAAATAAAGTCGGCGATTCGATAGAGATAGAGAGAAAGCAGTTTGAACTTGACAATTTACGTTGTTTGACACAGGTTCCGGAGGCTATCAAGCAAAGCTCTCTTGTGGTTACTTCCACACCTGATCCAAGTGATCCTTCCGCTACGGAACCTCCTGCAAGCAACGGGAAAATCGAGTATGCTGTATATAAATCTCCTACAAAGGGATATTTTTTAACTATTGAAAATCTAAACATTGATTATACGGATGAAGCAGGATATCGTTCCATCATCAAAACGAGCATACAGCTGACCGCTCCGGATTATAAATTCGACGGAGATGATACTTTGGATGCGGCAAGTGACTATCTCTCAATATCGGATGGAAACCTTAAGGTTGATAATGGAAATACAACCAATTTTGATGGCAATATATATGCAGGTGGCAATCAGGATGTCGGCAATATGACCGATACCACCAAGGATAAAGTCGGAGTTTGGATAGCGCCGGCTGCCAAGGCGCATTTTAACAGTGAGAAGCTGGTAAGCCGCGGTGATATCTGTGCCGAGACAGGCTCTAACGCTGAATTCTACGGCGCCAAGAATCCTCTTGCGGGAACAACGATAACACCTTCAGATCCGAGTGCAACACCTTCGGTAGTTGCATCTGATACTGTGGAGGGAGACATATATGTAAAAAATATAGTTCTCAAGCCCAGTGCTGCCGGGCTAGGGACGGATCCTGCCGCAGGGACACATCTGTCGGTAAAGGCAAACACATATGTTGAGAATGACCTTGATATACGGGATTCTGCAACTACGGTTACTCTTGGCGGAAGGTATATCGGATACAGCTATAACGAGAACAATTCCGTGGCAGGAACGGATAAGGGCAAGGCTGACTACAGCTCGGCCATACTTATCAACGGTTATTCGACTTCACTGCTCACCGATATGAGTTCTGATACGGGGTTGAAGCGACTGATACTTGCCGGAAGGTCATTTGTCTCGCGTAAGAGCAGTACCGGCGCAGTTGATGGGTTAGATACCGGATCGCCCGATATCATGATGGGTGAGTCTCTGGCTGTCAGAAGTAATCAGGTTGCTTATCTGGTTCCGGAAAGATATGTAACGGTTCACCATAATCCGGTTTCATCCACGGAGGCAGGTGATGGTACATCTGACTATGCTGTGGCATCGTCCCTGGTTGATGTTGAGGAGATGAAGAATAATGAGACGTTATGGAAACATTTGGATGCGGTTCAACCGGTAACGGGAAACTACTCACAGGACGGATATGTATATCTGTTTTTGAATTTCAAAAACCAGTTTGAAGCAAATGAGTACTTCAAGGATTTTTATCTTGGAAATACCCAGGTTCAGGATACTACGACGGGAGACGATGCTGATTCTGAGGATGATGATATACCCGCTGATATGACCATGAACGATCTGAAGGATCGTTCGGCAAGTTATATATCATCTGTGGACGGAGGCGGATTGCAAATATCGCCTGCCCTTTACCTCATAGCCGGCAATATCATCAACAATTACAACGCGGATGTGGGAGCGGGCTTCCAGTCACAGACATACTTTGATAACTTGGGAAATCCGTCCGAGACACTTCTCACCGAGGGGCAGAAGATAGGGAAGAACTATGTATCGCTTCAGAGAAGTCTCACCACAGGGATGGCGGATACCATGAGACTTGACTGCAGCACTGCAGCGCCGCTTGTAAAGAACGGAATGATTTATCCCGACAAGATACCCGATCTGTCAGAGGCTTCGCTCCTTGAGGATTCGACGGTTGTGAAGGTTTACTCAAAGAGCACGTCGGGAGATCTCGCTACAAGCTCCTGCAGCTTGAATACGAACAACAGACTCCTCTTGCTGAACAGGGGTTCTGTAACAGTTGATACGGCGTGTCAGGGAGTGATCGTAGCCGAAGGGGATGTGAAGGTCAATGCGAACTTCACCGGTCTTATCATAGCAACCGGAAGTGTTATCACCGGAAACGGAGTGAATATGACATCGGATCCGGCTATGGTGAAGAATGTACTTTCATATGCACTTTCATCGGGTAATCTTCATGACGTATTCAGCAGTATTACCGATCCGGAGACTCATAATTCAACTGATATTGGTGAGTGCTTCAGATATCTGAACTGGGAGAAGAACACTCTTTGATAATCTATTATGAAAGATAAGTATAGTCAGAGAAAGGAAGTGATAGCTTGAATAATATGTGGTTTTGCCCTGCTTTAATAAAAAGCGGTGTACCGGAGAGTAAGATATTTCACTCGCAGCAAAGTCGTGCACACAAGAGCAGATCGGGATTTTCGCTTATCGAGCTTATCATCACCATTGCAATCATGGCTATTTTTATCGGAGTGATCGCACTGAGTGTGGGACTTCTCAGAAGTGCTGATACAAGAGGACTTGCAAGCGGTCTCAACGACAGTTTGACAGACCTCAAATCCATGGCAGAGTCGCACAGCGGTCCGTACTATATGCACATATACAAGACGGCTGACGGGTTCTATGTGCACTACTCCGAGGATACGGACTTTACCGTGCCGTCTGACCCGAGCGGCGATACCAAGATAGGTTACGGAACGCTTACCATCAATATAATTGATAAAAACGGCACCAAGGTACTCGGAACGGATGTGGACTCATATCCGATCACCATAAGAAAAAAGGATGGTGCGTATCAGGATGTGACCGATTCATCAGGAACTAATTATCTCGTTCCGAAGTACTTTGAAGTGCTTAACGGGGACAGGCTTGATTATAAGGTATATATGGCTAAGGATACGGGACTTCACTATATGGAGCAGCAGTGATGCTAATTGTGGTCATTGCTGATAAAGAACCGGTCAGTACAATCTGATATATTTCTCTATATATAGAGAAGACTCAGAATCAGTTGTCTGTTTGATAAAAGGAGAAGGTTATGGTTGGAAAGAAGAGTGTAAGGTTTAAGCTCTGTGATCAAAAGAGTTCGGCTAAAGCCGGGTTTTCTCTGATCGAGATGATAATCGCTATCGCCATAGTCGGTATAGTGATGTCTTCGGTCATACTTTTGATATCCTATTCAACCAACAGCATGCGTCGTACAAGCAACTCTGTCGAGCTGCAAAACCAGGTCAAGGACGGCGTACAGCATATGACTACGCATCTTCAGGAGGGCTCGGATGCGTATTGGGATGATGTGAAAAAAGCGTTGATCGTTGCGAAGCGTATAAAAGCTAATGACGGTTCGACTGTCGGACTTGATGTGGATCATTACTGGCGAAGAGAGGAGACACCTCTATCCGGTACTGATGACAGAGGATTGGTATTTATAAAAGATGTCAAGAGTTTTGAGTGTGATGTAAAGGATAACAGATATCAGTTGGCAACAGCAGATCCTGCGGCATCGGTCACTCCTGCGGCTTCTGTTGCGCCTGCGGGAAGTGCCACCCCTGCGGCTTCGCCCGGTGCTTCGCCCACGGGCAGTGATGAGAGATATGTGATCTGTTATTGTAAAAGACATTACGCAGATGCTTCGGCTTATATAACAGATACCGGTGCGATAAACTTTGCAGCATTGGCGCTGGACTATACCACGGTTACATCGGATGATAATACTGATATAACCTCAACGGCAGCACCTGCGACTCCGAATCCTGCAGCGACGACTGCTCCGACACCGGATCCTGCGGCAACTCTCGCTCCGCTATCCAGCGCGGATCCCACAGCGACACCATTTGCCATAAAGGTGGGAGCAAAGTACGTGGTCATCTCCATCGACCTTGAGAACGAAACAGGTGATGCCAAGTTCACAAGCGTAAAAGAAGTATATATGAGAAATCAATGACCTATGAGAATTGACAACAGGAAAGCGTGTATATCAGGGATTGTAGCATTAACTGGGATTATGATCTAAGGAGGAGATTCACATGAGTCGATCAAATTCAAAAAGGTTTGTAGCTTTGTTTCTTGCACTGACTGTATTCTTTACATCAGGCTTCTTTGTGATGTTCAGCATGGATGTGTTCGGTGCGAAGAATAAGGATGCCGGATCCACATACAGTTATGTCGATGAAGCCAGAAGAGCGGCTCATACAGTCGGGGTCAGGGGATCAGCTGCCAACAACGCTGATATCATACTGACTGATGAAGGCTCAAATGTTCAGGGTAAAACACCTGATTATTCTTATAATTCATGGAATCCCAATGATTATAAATCTACTAATTCTACAAGTGATCTTCCTGTAATTCCCGCAACTAACGGTGCCAAGGGAACCAAGAATAATCCGTTTGTTATACTTGAAGTTGTTCCTGACAAGGCAATGCAGGAGATGAGTTATTATGCCGGAGATGAGGAGTCGGGACTTCCGTTTTCTCAGGCTGATCTCAGCGCGACCATGATGATGAGACTCCGTGAGGAGTACGCATCGGATGATTTCATGAAAAATATTCGATTTACTGATAAACAGTATTCGGTTGCAAGCGGTAATGATACTACCAATTTTATCAGTAATAATATAGTTGATAAGCTTAAAACAATATTTGGTCAGTGGGGGCTGAAGTACGATTACTCTGTTTTTGAGACCGGAACCGATCAGTATAAT
>DMLD01000016.1:0-1487 GCA_003453515.1 Lachnospiraceae bacterium | reverse complement strand
GACATAACAGATGATGATCTTCTTGATACATACCCATCATCGTGGACTGCGCCGACTATGGGAGCCTCGGGAGAAGATTATTCCTACAATGAGATAAGGGCTGAATCTCCCAAGAACAGTTCATCCATGAGTTACGTTAATTCGAGTGATGGTTATAACAAATACAGTAATGGAACGAGAATGGAGGACAGTAAGCAACCGGGTAAGGTATCATTGTTTTTTACAGATGATCTGATTTATCTTGCCAGGAGAAGTTTATCAGATTCTACGAATGTACCGACCAGACAACAGGTAATAGATTTTGTTAAGAATACGATTCTTGAAAAGGATAGCAACAATAAATATAAGATTAAATTTGATTTTGCTACAGTTAATCCGACCAATATAAATGGTAACAGACCAAAAGATGATACGTCGGCTTCATCTACTCAGGTGTGCATGGATATTAAGAAGTATAATCTTCAGGACTTCGTCAAGGCTGCGTGGGCTGCGAAGAATACATTTGTTGCTGAGGGTATGAGTGAGGATGAAGCCCAGAAGAAAGCCAATAAAGTTGCCATGGATGTGACGAGCAGCGATATGTCAGTAGGTGGATTTGACACATATGAAGCATCCATGGGTATATTTGCAAGGGGATCAGGGGGGTATACGTACAGCTTTGATATAAATTCGACAAACTATTGGAAGATGCTTTTCAGAAAGTATTATGTTGATAGATTTGAGGAATTGTATGCAGATTTTGAGGCAAAACAGAAGGAATGGAATGAAGTTGCAGCATCAGAAGATGCGCTTAGTACGGCTGATTCAGACAAGTTAAAATTGAGAAATGAAGCACTTGCTAAGCTGTTTAATGAATATGAGCCTCTGTTTACCAGAAAAGGTATTACCATTAAGTCGATGGGAGATACTTATGATTGGGAGGTCACCAAATCTTCAACCGTATCTAATAACAGATACTATCAGGCCAGGAGTCAGGGTGGATATATCGTTGCCGTTAAGCCGGGAAAAGGTCAGCTCTATCTTTTAAAGCCAAAAGAAGTAAAGGCATTGATGGATAACATGACCGCAGATGAGATTAAGAATAGTGGTATTTCAGAGAAGAGTTTTATCTTTACCTCTGATTATAAGAATCTGGATGGAGATAAAGCTGAGTCTGAGTATTCATCAAGAAAAAGATGGATGTATGTATCATGGCGTTGGGGACTTGAGGGAGATGCAAGAGCGAGCACATCTAATAATTATAGAGCCGGTCTTCTTGACGACTACGACTACACAAACGGTTTTGCTTCCAAATCGGTTGTGAATTATGATAATTATTGGATGGCGATATATGACAGGAAAAACAGAAGATTTCACGGAACGAATAATAATCGATCGGAAAATATAAAAGCATATGACAGGTTTGGATATGACAAGGTATCCTATAAGATGCTTGAGAAGACAGATACAATATCTGAGCTTACAACATATCAAAGAAGACATGATGG
>DMLD01000162.1 GCA_003453515.1 Lachnospiraceae bacterium | reverse complement strand
GTATATCTGGCACAGTTCTTCCGCATCATAAGCCAGGAGAACTCACCAGACATCTATGAGATGGCTAAGGCATCGGAGTACTATGTAGGTGCCGTTCATGAGAACGAGCCGGACAACGGCGAGAAGCTCGGCAACATCCTTCTCGAGAGAGGCTGCCGCAAGATCGGTATGATCGGTTGGGAGCAGGGTGATGCTACATGGCTTGGTCGTTGGGAAGGATATCAGAAGGCTGTTGACAATTGGAACGCAGCACATGCTGATGATCCGGCTGAGCTGACAGAGCCCCAGTATGCAGGTACTTCTGCAGAGGGTGGTTCTAAGGCCGCAGAGGCTCTGATGAGCGCTAACGCTGATCTCGATGCACTTGTTCCTGCAGGTGGTGGCGGTGAGCCTCTCGAGGGTACACTTACAGCCGTTGAGCGTGCAGGCAAGGTAGGTCAGATCAAGGTTGTTTCAACTGACTTCCGTGATGACCTTGAGACTCGTCTTAAGGACGGATCGATCACCGCTGAGTCAGGTGGTCACTACTGCGATCCTCTGTTCGCGTTCATGATGGTTTACAACGCTATCAAGGGCAATTACAAGGATTTTGCAGGAAACTTCAACGAGATCCTTTATCCGTATCTCTTCGTAGATTCACCTGATGCATACGCTGACTATGACAAGTATTTCGTTCAGAAGTCACCGTACACTGATGAGGAGCTCAAGGAGATGGCAGGACTTGACTTCAACGCACTGTCAGAGAAGGCGGCTGCACTGTCGATCGAGGATGCAAAAGCCCGCTCAGGGTCATGATAATTTTGTTATAGTATTGTAATTTAAAAGGGGACTTCGGGGCCTATGAGGTCTCGTGTCCCCCTTTTTACGGAAAAACGAAAATAACACAATAAGGAGTGAAGTAAATGGGAGCAGTAGCAGAAGCATCCGGCAAGAAAAAAATGTCCGGAATGCTGTTCGGATACATTATCCTTATCGGCTTGTGTATCCTTGCCTGGGCTATCTTTAAGATACTTGCTCCGGACAGCTTTGGTTCTGCGTCGGATCTTGTCAAGTATTTTGAAGCGGGTCTCATGGAGGCAACAGGTGCGGTAGGATTTTACTTTGTAATGGTCATGGGAATGTTCGATTTTTCTATCGGAGCAACCATCATGACCTCTGCGATCACGGGGTGTATACTTGCGACCCGTGTGGGACTCGGATATCCCGGTCTTATAATCGGCTGTATAGTCTGCGGATGTATCATCGGAGCGATAAACGGTATTCTCTATGTAAAGCTTCGTATACCGTCGATGATCGTTACTGTGGGTCTTGCACTCATCTATGAGGCTGTGGCGACCTATATAGCAGGCGCGTCGGAGCCCAGACTTACAAGTGAGTTAAAGGGACTCGGAAGCATGCCATGGGATCTGATCGTGGCAGTGATCGCATTTGTGCTTGCTTGGCTCTTGCTCAACTACACAAAGATAGGTACTTATACATACGCTATCGGAAGTAATGAGTTTGTTGCCAAAAACATGGGTATCAACGTCAATAAATACAAGGTACTTGCGTTTATCATAAGCGGAACATTTTTCGGTATCATGGCAGTTCTCACCATCAGCTACGGCGGATCGATGAGAGCGGAGACCAATATGGAATCCATGAGCCGTAACTTCCCGCCGACCATGGGATGCTTTCTCGGACTTGCGTTCCGTAAGTACGGGATCCCGATCCAGGCTATCATCATCGGAGAATTTTTGTTCCAGATCGTGTACTTCGGCTTCGTGGCACTCGGTGCTCCTACAGCCATGAAGGACGTGATCCTGGGTGTTGCGCTTTTGATCGTCGTTGCCCTGACTACCAAGGTAGCCAAAGACGAGATCGTCAAATAATACAGGAGGTATTTACTTATGAGTGATGTAAGACTTCAAGTAAAAAATGTAAGTAAGACCTTCGGTATTACGAAGGCGTTACAAAATGTTTCATTCAATATCAATAAGGGTGAGGTACATGCGCTGATCGGAGAGAACGGATCAGGCAAGTCAACACTTACCAATATACTTTCGGGCATCTACACCGAGGAGAGCGGAACATTTATCCTCGACGGTCAGGAGGTTCACGCCAAGAATCAGGTGGATGCCAATGATAAGGGAATATCCATTATAGTTCAGGAGCTTGGAACGCTTGATGGACTTACCGTGGCAGAGAATATTTTTCTCGGACACGAGGATCAGTTTGTAAAATTCGGCATCAAGAATAAAAATGCCATGAACAAAAAGGCAAACGAGCTTTTGGCGAGATACGGGTTCAACCATATCCATGCCGGAGCGATGATCGATGAGTATAACTTTGAGGACAGGAAGCTTGTGGAGATTGTCAAGGCTACCCACTTTGACCCCAAGATCGTAGTTGTCGATGAGACGACCACGGCGCTTTCCCAGGAGGGGCGCGAGGAGCTCTACAAGCAGATGGAGGCTGTGAAGGAAAAGGGTAACACCGTTATATTTATCTCACATGATCTTCCGGAGATCCTTGCCAAGTCTGACACCATTACAGTGCTCAGAGACGGTGTGTATATCGACACCGTAAAGAGTGCAGATATGGATGAGGACGGACTCAAAAAGCTCATGGTCGGTCGTGAGGTGACGGGAGACTACTACCGTGCAGACTATGGCGAGAAGGTATCTGATGAGGTGGTTCTCTCGGTGCGTAACGTGACCGTGCCGGGGCTTATCAAGGATATCAACTTTGATCTTCATAAGGGTGAGATACTTGGTTTCGGAGGTCTTTCCGAGTCAGGAATGCACGAGATAGGAAAGGCTGTTTTCGGCGCTTCATATGACCGTGAGGGTACAGTAACTCTTGCTGACGGAACTCAGATCAACTCCATACCGACTGCTATCAATCATTCCGTGGCATATACATCCAAGGATCGTGACAACGAGTCTGTAGTCATGAATCAGAGTATCGGAGACAACATTTGTCTTCCGTCACTGCCTGAGCTTGCCAACGGAGCCAAGATGCTGAGCAGCAAGAAAAATAAAGAGTTTGCTGAAAAATATGCTAAAGAGATGTCGGTCAAGATGCAGGGAGTAGGGCAGTTCGTATCCGAGCTCTCCGGCGGTAACAAGCAGAAGGTCGTTCTCGCCCGCTGGATCGGTAAGGATTCGGATGTACTTGTGCTTGATTCACCGACACGTGGTATAGATATCAAGGTCAAGCAGGATATCTACCAGCTGATGGACAGGATGCGTAAACAGGGTAAGTCTATCCTGATGATATCCGAGGAGCTGATGGAGCTCATCGGAATGTGTGACCGTATCATCATCATGAAAGACGGACAGATCAACGGCGAGCTGCTTCGAGATCCTTCGATGGATGAGAATGCGCTTATTGCCAAGATGGTCTGAGGAAGGAGGTATAAAGATATGGAACAGGCTGCAGAAAAAACAAGCTTTTTAAAACGAATCAATATCCGTGCCATCCTTCCTTTTATCGGACTGATCGTGGTATTTATCATCTTTAATATTCTGACAGGCGGCAAGATGCTTTCTCAGATCAAGATGCTTCTGTCACAGGTATATGTGGTGATGATAGCTTCGATGGGAGTATTTTTCATCATGACGATGGGCGGACTTGATTTTTCACAGGGCTCAATACTTGGTATCTCATCAATAGTTATCTGTGCTCTGTCAAATGTGGCACCTATGCCCGTAGCTCTTTTGGGAGGTGTTGTAACGGGTGCTGCTGTGGGAGCTTTCAACGGATTCTTCTATGTAAACAGGAAGGTCAAATCCTTCATAGTTACGATATGTACGATGTTTCTTTTGCGAGGGATCATCAAGTACATAACTGCTGACGGACCGGTCAACGGACTGACGCTTGTCAAGTACAACACGGATGCGTTGAAGATCGGTTCCACGATAGCTATACTTGTTATAGGCTTTTTGGTCTTCAGATTTACAAGGTTCGGAACTGATCTTAAGGCAATAGGTGCAGGAGAAAAGGCTGCGAAGTTTTCGGGTGTCAAGACTAACAAGCTCAAGTTTTTGATCTATGTGTTGTCGGGTGCTATCACAGGCTATGCAGCGTTTATCAATGTTGTCAAGACTGCTTCGGCTACCAACAACTCAGGTAACCAGCTTGAGACTCAGATTCTGATCGCGCTCGTGCTTGGCGGTATGCCGATCAACGGTGGTGCGAAGTCAAGATTTGAGTGCGTTGTGATCGGGTCACTGCTTTACTTTGTTCTTGATAACGGTCTCAATATCATGGGGCTGGAGATCCAGACAAGGCAGCTGATCAAGGGTGTGATATTCCTTGCCTTCGTTGCCATATTTGCCGACAGGAAGAGCTTGTCAGTCATAAAATAAGCTTTCTGACAGAGTAAGTGTCCGAGTATTGTAAGCATTAGTATATTCCATTCGGGGGTCCGCTTGCGCCGTAACCAAACGCAGCACTGTGCGCGTTGAAAATACCAACGCTGCGCAGTGGCGTTTGCTTAAGCCCCCTCATAGAATATACATAATGCTTACAATATCATGGTAATTTGCAAAGAGAAATACAAAATAATCATTTTTGACTTATATACAAACATATATAAAAAATTATCCTTTATACTACATGCGTTTTCTTGTTGTAGAAAATATAATACTATTTGTGATTTATATAAGAAAAAAAGATTTATTTTATGTCGGAAACATTTTAGTGTGGTAGACTGTTAAAGAACATTTTTGCTTGTTTTATTAGCAAGAATTGTTATGATCTATTATTTATGAAAGCAAATTAGGGATGAATACATGTATCCGAGTGAGGGTTATTAGCATGACGTCGCTGCGTAGCGTCGGTATTTTCGACGCATGCAGCGTGACGTCATGCTATAAGCGAAAGCGGGCCCGAACAGGATACATATATTCATCCCGATAGTTTAAAAGAAAGAGGAAAAAATGGGATTTTTCAGAAGAAATGATGAAGACGATGCATATCTGGAGGATGCCGGAGTGCCGAATACATTTAAGACATGGTTTTGGATCAGACTTGCCGTATGTATTTATATAATCTATCTTGGCGGCGATCTGGTTTACCAGTGGTATACATTGGGGATAGGATGGGGCTATGCAGCCGGAGGTATTGCTCTTGCCTTGGTTGCTATTGTTATAGCTGCAATGGATATAAGGCATTATGTTAAGCTTCTAAAATATATTAAAGAAAAAAAGATCTCGGAGAATGGATCAAATGACAACAATGCTACGAATACAACGGTCAATAATACTGATGATATAGATAAAACAAATCAAGCTGGTGGAAGCTTAGATGAAGCCGGTGAAGGTAAAAAGGTAAAAGGTATCAGACAAATGAGCCATTGGAGCAGTGATCCGGGGGAGGATGATAGAGATGATGAGGATGAAGAACTCAAAGAAACAGGGTCGATGGATGCTGAAGGCAGGAACCAAGAATAAAAAAAGACGAATGAGGGTACGCTCAAAAAAGCCCGGTAAGTGGATCGTAAAGGCAAGGAGTAAAGATCCCGGAAAAGTATCCTTCAGATTGAGATCTAAAAAACCCGGGCAGTGGGCTTTTGATATCGGATCGAAAGCGAAATCAAAATCCGGTAAGAAAAGGTGGAGAGTGAAGATCGGTAGTGGCAGGAAGCCGACTATGGATAAGCTTAAGAAAATGAAAAAGCTTCCTGAGCTTGAAAAGATGGATAAAATGAACAAGATGGTCAAGATGAAAAAGTTACCGAAGATAAAGATCAAAAGTAAAAAATGATGCTGTTTGGGAGAAAATGTTATGAGGTATGTATCTTGGAATGTTAATGGCTTGAGAGCCTGTGTCGGGAAAAATTTTATGGAGGCTTTTTCTGATCTTGATGCTGATTTGTTTTGCCTTCAGGAGACCAAGCTTCAAAAGGGACAGATAGATATTGAACTGCCCGGATATGAGCAGTATTGGAATTATGCCGAGAAAAAGGGATATTCCGGGAC
>DMLD01000030.1 GCA_003453515.1 Lachnospiraceae bacterium | reverse complement strand
TAAAAGAATAGCGAGGTGAATATGCTTTTTATTGGAGTGGATCTGGGCACTTCCGCCGTCAAGCTTTTGCTGATGGACGAAACGGGAGATATCAAAAAGATAGTTTCAAGAGAGTACCCTCTCATATTCCCTGCATCGGGCTGGTCCGAGCAAAAGCCTGAGGACTGGTTTACACAGACTATGGCAGGGTTGAATGAGCTTTTGTCCGAGACCGACAGATCACAGGTAAAGGGGATAGGTGTCGGCGGTCAGATGCACGGGCTTGTCACGCTCGATGAGAACGACAATGTGATCAGACCTGCAATACTGTGGAATGACGGCAGAACGACAAAGGAAGTCGATTATTTAAACAAGGATGTCGGCAGGGATAAGATATCCTCATACACCGGGAATATCGCGTTTGCCGGCTTTACCGCACCCAAGCTGCTGTGGATGAGAGAGCATGAGAAGGAGAATTTTGACAGGATCAAAAGGATCATGCTCCCGAAGGATTATCTGGTCTACAGGCTTTCGGGCGAATTTTGCACGGAGTACTCGGATGCTTCGGGAATGCTTTTGCTCGATGTAAAAAATAAATGCTGGTCTGCTGATATGCTTAAGCTTTGCGGTATAGATAAGACCATGCTGCCAAAGCTGTATGAAAGCTATGAGAGCGTGGGAACGCTTCTTCCGGAGATCGCTGCTAAGCTTGGTCTGTCGGAGTCTGTCATTCTTGCGGCGGGCGCCGGAGACAATGCGGCTGCGGCAGTGGGTACCGGAACAGTGGGAGCGAACAAGTGCAACATATCACTTGGCACGAGCGGGACTATTTTTATGACATCGGATAAATTCTCGGTCGACGACGCAAATGCGCTTCATTCCTTCGCGCATGCCGATGGGGGATATCATCTGATGGGCTGCATGCTTTCCGCGGCATCCTGCAACAGATGGTGGATGGAGGATATACTCAATACGAGTGATTATGCGGCAGAGCAGTCCGATATAGTAGAGCTTGGCAACAACCGCGTTTACTATCTTCCGTATCTGATGGGAGAGAGAAGCCCGTGGAACGATCCGTATGCAAGAAGTGCATTTATCGGAGCCTCGATGGACACCACAAGGTCGCAGATGACACAGGCAGTTTTGGAGGGTGTGTCGTTTGGCGTCAGAGATATGTACGAGGCTGCGAAGGGAGCGGGTGTGGCACCGGCGAGATCCATGATCTGCGGCGGCGGAGCCAAGTCCTTTCTCTGGAGAAAAATGATCGCAAATATACTTAATATACCCATAGACGTACCTGTATGTGAGGAGGGTCCCGGTATGGGCGGGGCGATGCTCGCGATGGTCGCGTGCGGCGTTTATTCATCTGTTTTGGAGGCGTCGGATGCGATAGTATCCGTGGCGACGACAGAGGAACCCGATGCCGAGACGGTAAAGCGCTACGAGGAGCGGTACCAATCCTTCAGGCTTTTGTATCCGGCGCTGAAGGAAGTGTACAGGAAGCTGTGATGAGGCTGAAGCTGTAAAGCAATAATTATAAACTACCATCATTTTTAAGGAGGGAAAACCATGAACATGACAAACATTCCACAGGTAAAGCTGGGTATTGTGGCAGTGAGCAGGGACTGCTTTCCGGAATCACTTTCGGTCGAGAGAAGAAAGGTGTTGGTAAAGGCTTATCAGGACAAGTATGATGCGGCAGATATATATGAGTGTCCGATATGCATAGTCGAGAGTGAGATCCACATGGTGCAGGCTCTTGAGGACATCAAGAAGACAGGCTGTAACGCGCTTTGCGTATATCTCGGGAATTTCGGTCCGGAGATATCGGAGACACTTCTTGCAAAGCACTTTGACGGCCCCAAGATGTTCGTTGCCGCAGCCGAGGAGACACAGAACTCGCTGCTTGACGGACGCGGCGATGCCTACTGCGGTCTGCTGAATGCAAGCTACAACCTTAAGCTCAGAAATATCAAGGCATATATCCCGGAGAACCCGGTCGGAGATGCCGGTGATCTTGCCGATGAGCTCAACAGCTTTTTGCCGATAGCAAGAGCCATGCTCGGACTGTCCGAGCTCAAGATCATATCCTTTGGTCCGAGACCCCAGAACTTCCTTGCGTGCAACGCTCCGATCAAGCAGCTTTACAATCTCGGAGTCGAGATAGAGGAGAATTCCGAGCTTGACCTTTTTGAGGCGTACAACAAGCATGCGGACGACAAGAGGATACCCGAGGTCGTTGCGGATATGGAAAAGGAGCTTGGTGCCGGCAACAAAAAGCCGGAGATACTTACAAAGCTTGCACAGTATGAGCTGACCCTCCTTGACTGGATCGAGGAGCACAGGGGCTACCGCAAGTATGTGACCATAGCAGGAAAGTGCTGGCCGGCTTTCCAGACACAGTTCGGATTCGTGCCCTGCTACGTCAACAGCCGTCTCACGGGCAGGGGCATACCCGTAAGCTGTGAGGTCGATATCTACGGAGCGCTTTCGGAATTTGTCGGGACCTGTGTGAGCGACGATGTGGTAACGCTTCTCGATATCAACAACTCCGTGCCAAAGGATATGTACGAGGAGTCGATCAAGGGCAAGTTTGACTACAAGCACTCTGATACATTTATGGGCTTCCACTGCGGCAATACATGTTCCTCGAAGATGTCATCATGCGAGATGAGAAACCAGAAGATCATGGCTCGTTCGCTTCCTGAGGAGGTGACAAACGGTACGCTCGAGGGAGACATCGCTCCGGGCGAGATCACCTTTTATCGATTGCAGAGCACCTCAGACGGACTGCTCAGGGCATATGTGGCAGAGGGTGAGATACTTCCGGTTGCGACAAGATCGTTTGGCGGTATTGCCGTATTCGCGATACCTGAGATGGGACGCTTCTACCGTCATGTGCTGATCGAGAAAAATTATCCGCACCACGGGGCTGTGGCATTCGGACACTACGGAAAGCTGTTGTTCGAGGTGTTTAAGTATGCGGGAGTGCCGGTGTGCGATCTCGATTACAACCATCCGAGCAGTCTGCCGTATCCGACGGAGAATCCGTTTAGCTGAGAGAAGCTGATATAAGGAAACGCTGAATTTATCAGTGTATCCCTGATACATGGACATGGGTCATACGGGTGTTCCTTTTTAATGAAAGGGATCGCCCGTATGCCCGTGTTTTTTGTTGCTTTGACCATTGTATCCCCCTGATCCCAAGAAAAATATTGCTTTAATCGTTAGGTTCTGCTATAATTTATCTGTATGCTATTTTCAAAGTGATGGGAGGGTACATATGAGATTTAGAAAAATCACGGCACTTGTTCTGATGCTTGCCATGACTGTTGCATTTTTCCCCGCAGCCACAGCAAAGGCGGATACTGCAAAGAGGGTTATATGTATAGACCCGGGACACCAGACCAATGCCAATCTTAAAAAGGAGCCTCTGGGACCGGGCTCATCCTCGTATAAGTATAAGGTGACGGGAGGGACCACAGGGGTGGCAACACACGTTCCCGAGTACAAATTTGTACTCAGGATCGCCAAGAAACTCAAAAAAGAGCTGGAGGCTCGCGGCTACGAGGTCATCATGACACGCACCAAAAATGATGTAAACATCTCCAATGTGGAGCGTGCGCAGATAGCAAATAAAGCAAAGGCCGATGCGTTTATCAGAATTCATGCAAATTCATGTGAAACACCGTCTGTCAGGGGTGCTCTTACAATTGCTCCGACCAATTCCAATCCTTATCTGACCAAGAAGATAAGAAAAAGATCGCAGAAGCTTTCCAAGAAGGTCATTTCAAAGTTTTGTGCCGCTACCAAAGCGCAAAACAGAGGTGTTATGTATACGGATACCATGACGGGGATCAACTGGTGCAAGGTTCCCGTTACTATCATAGAGATGGGCTTTATGTCAAATCGTGATGAGGACAGACTGATGCAGACAAAGGCTTATCAGAAAAAGATGGTCAAGGGTATGGCTGACGGGATCGATGCATTTTTTAAATAACCAGAGAGGTGACATTATGGACAAGATAATCACTATTAACCGACAGTACGGAAGTGGCGGAAGAGAGATAGGACTGAAGCTCTCAAAGGCATATGACATACCGTTTTATGACAACGAGATCATATCCAGAGCAGCCAAGGAGAGCGGGTTTGCCGAGGCGGCGTTTGAGAATGCCGAGGAGAGAGCGACCAACAGCCTTCTCTACTCGATAGCCATGGGCATGAATGTTTTTACGGCACAGGATATCGGATATGCAGGATTATCGCTCGATGACAGGATATATCTTGCACAGGCAAACGTGATACGCAAGGTGGCAGATGCGGGTCCGTGTGTGATAGTCGGCAGATGTGCGGATTACATTTTGAGAGACAGAGACAATCTGGTAAACCTTTTTATCATAGCGGCAGTGGATTTCAGGATCGCGAGAGCAACGGAGATAGATATGCTTCCGCAGGCGAGAGCTGCTGAGATAGTTTTGAAAAAGGATAAGACAAGGGCTAACTACTATAAGTATCATGTTGGAGAGAGATGGGACAACATACTCAACTATGACCTTGCGATCAGAAGTGATCTGACCGGCATCGATGGGACCGTCAAGGCTCTCAAGGCATACCTTGATGCGATCGAGTAGGTATGCGGCTTATATACAGGGGATAGAGGAAATGCTGACAGGATCGGTGTTTCCTTAATATAAAGAATAAAAACGGAGGAAGTATGGGTAACAGGATAAGAACGAGATTTGCACCGTCGCCGACCGGCAGGATGCATGTCGGAAATCTCAGGACGGCGTTGTATGCTTATCTTATAGCAAAGCATGAGGACGGAGATTTTTTGCTCCGTATAGAGGATACGGATCAGGAGAGATATGTGGAGGGGGCGGTCGATCTGATCAACTCCACCATGCAAAAGGCGGGTCTTTTGCACGATGAGGGACCCGATAAGGATGGGGGAGTCGGTCCGTATGTGCAGAGCGAGAGGGTAAAAACAGGACTCTATATGAAGTATGCGAAGGAGCTTGTCGACAAGGGCGAGGCGTACTATTGCTTTTGCACCAAGGAAAGGCTGGAGAAGCTTCACGAGGATGCAAAGGCTATGGGAGAGGATGCCGCAAAGTACGACAAGCACTGCCTCAGCCTAAGCCCGGAGGAGGTCGAAGGCAATTTGAAGGCAGGGATGCCGTTTGTCATAAGGCAGAACAATCCGACCGAGGGCGAGACAAGCTTTGACGATGTTATATACGGAAAAATAAGCGCTCCGAACGAGGAGCTTGACGATATGGTACTCATAAAGTCAGACGGATATCCGACCTATAACTTTGCCAATGTGGTCGATGATCATCTGATGGGGATAACTCATGTGGTCAGAGGAAACGAGTATCTGTCCTCGGCGCCGAAGTACAACCGCCTCTATCAGGCGTTCGGTTGGGATATACCGGTGTATATACACTGCCCGACCATAACCGACGAGGAGCACAAAAAGCTGTCAAAGCGTCACGGCGCGTCATCCTTTGAGGATCTGATGGAGCTCGGATTTTTGCCGGAGGCAGTCGTCAACTATGTGGCTCT
>DMLD01000065.1:5374-6310 GCA_003453515.1 Lachnospiraceae bacterium | reverse complement strand
CAGTCCTTGATGATACCGACTCTCAGTCCATGAGGATTTACCTTCTGTCCCATCTTGATCTCCTTTCTTATCTCTCGTTCAATATGATAGTGATATGACAGGTCCTCTTCTCGATCCTGTACGCCATACCACGCGCTCTTGGTCTGATACGTTTCATCGTTGTTGCTTTTCCTGCGAAGCACTCATCAACATAGAGTGTCTCAGGATCTAAACCGTTGTTGTTCTCTGCATTTGCGATAGCAGACTTCAACAGCTTGCCGATCACCGTAGATGCGTAACGCGGATTGTAAGCAAGGATAGCCTGTGCGGTCATCACATCCTTTCCGCGGATAGCTGCGAGAACATACTCAGCCTTCTGGACAGACATACGCGCGAACTTCAGCTTTGCGTAGGGTCTGGTCTCTTTACGGTTTTCGTTTCTCTCTCTTTTTATCTGTGTTCTATGTCCCTTAGCCACTGTAGAGACCTCCTTTCATTACTTACCTTTTCTTCTCGTCCTTACCGTGGCCACGATAGGTACGGGTTGCTACGAACTCACCCAGCTTATGACCTACCATATCCTCGGTGATATAAACCGGAACATGTTTTCTTCCGTCGTGAACGGCGATCGTATGACCAACCCATGCCGGAAAAATGGTTGAACGGCGTGACCATGTCTTGATCACGGATTTATCTCCGGACTCATTCATCGCATCTATCTTCTTAAGCAAAGACTTGTCGGCGAAGGGTCCCTTTTTCAATGAACGTGACATATATATCCTCCTTACTTAGCGAGTGCCTTTCCGTCTCTGCGACGGATGATCATCTTGTTCGACTGCTTGTTCTTCTTGCGGGTCTTGTAGCCAAGTGCCGGCTTACCCCAAGGTGTACACGGTCCCGGACGGCCTACAGGCGCCTTACCCTCACCACCACCATGCGGATGGTCGTTCGGGTTCA
>DMLD01000065.1:0-5302 GCA_003453515.1 Lachnospiraceae bacterium | reverse complement strand
GTCGGGCGGATACCCATGTGACGTTTTCTTCCTGCCTTACCGATGTTGATGAGGTTGTGCTCTCCGTTTCCGATAACACCGATCGTTGCACGGCAGTTGATCGGAACCATTCTCATCTCCCCTGACGGCATACGCAGGATCGCATACTTGCCTTCCTTTGCCATCAACTGTGCGGATGTACCTGCCGCACGTACCAGCTGTCCGCCGTGTCCCGGATACATCTCGATGTTGTGCACCTGTGTACCTACAGGCATATCCTTCATCTCCATACAGTTGCCTACACGAACCTCGGCGCTCTCTCCGTTCATCAGCACATCCCCTACCTTGAGTCCTGCGGGAGCGATGATGTAACGCTTCTCACCATCCGCGTAGGAAAGCAGTGCGATGTTGGCTGTACGGTTAGGATCGTACTCGATCGTCTTGACCGTAGCAGGGATCCCGTCTTTATTTCTCTTGAAATCTATGATTCTGTATTTCCTTCGATTGCCGCCTCCACGGTGACGAACCGTGATCTTGCCCTGAGCGTTGCGTCCGGCATTTTTCTTGAGCGGTGCAAGCAGGCTCTTCTCCGGCGTATCGGCCGTGATCTCTTTGAAATCATAACCGGTCATGTTCCTTCTCGAAGGGGTATATGGGTTATAACTCTTGATTCCCATGGTTATCTCCTTTCTCTATATCAAAGTCCTTCAAAAATCTCGATATCAGCGCTTTCCTCGGTCAGCCATACGATAGCCTTCTTTCTCTTGGCTGTCATACCCTCTGTACGACCTCTGCGCTTGTGCTTGCCGGATACGTTCATGGTGTTGACCTTTGCAACCTCTGTGCCCGGGAACATCTTCTCAACCGCATCCTTGATCATCGTCTTTGTTGCATCTGTATGTACATAAAACGTATACTTTTTGTAATCCATGCCCTCCATCGAACTCTCGGTGATGACAGGCTTCAGGATCACATCATAATACTTGATATCTGCCATTATGCATACACCTCCTCGATGGCCTTGATGGCGCTTTTCTCGATCACAAGTGCGTCGTATTTGAGAATGTCATATACGTTAAGTCCGCTTGTGACGTCCACGGTGCCGACTTCCTTGTTCTCCTTGCGGAGGAAGTACGTGCTGCGTGTACCCTGGATATTCCTGAGTGAAAGCGCTGCGTTTTTCTGTGACTCACTCGGTGCATCCATGTCATCTCCTCCGAGTACGACGAATGCCTTGCTTGTTCCGAGCTTTCCGAGAACCTCATTCATGACCTTGGTCTTGGGCTCATCGAAGTTGAATGAATCAACAATAAACAGCTTCTCATCCTGAACCTTTGCAGAGAGCGCAGACTTGATAGCTGCTGCCTTCTCCTTGCGGTTCATCTTGAATGTATAATCTCTCGGTGTCGGTGCAAATACCACGCCACCGCCTGTCCACTGTGGTGCTCTGATGGAACCCTGTCTTGCATGTCCGGTCCCCTTCTGTCTCCACGGCTTACGACCGCCGCCGCGAACCTCTGAACGGGTCTTGGCTTTCTGTGTGCCCTGACGTCTGTTCGCGAGCTGGAGCACTACTGCCTTGTGAAGCAGATGCTCGTTGATCGGAGCGGCAAATACGGAATCGCTGACGTCCATCTTTTCGACTTCCTTGCCGTCCATATTGTAAACAGATACGCTTGCCATCTGTTAAGTCCTCCTTTTTTTAATATCGATTATCTAAAAGCTTTTCTTTTATATGAAGCGCTGATTAAGCGTTTGCCTTAACTGCTTCCTTAATGATGACCGTTGACTTTCTCGGTCCCGGTACCGCACCCTTTATAAGGATCAGTCCCTCCTCGGCATCCACACGGACTACGGTGAGGTTCTGGATGGTCACATTGACCGCACCCATCTGTCCGGGCATCTTCTTGCCCTTGAAAACCTTACTCGGATCCGATGCAGATCCGTTGGAGCCTGCATGACGATGGAACTTTGAACCGTGTCCCATAGGTCCTCTTGACTGTCCGTGACGCTTGATGGCACCCTGGAAGCCCTTACCCTTGGTCTTGGCAGATACATCAACGATGTCGCCTGCTTCAAAGATATCAGCCTTGATCTCCTGACCGGGTGTATACTCAGCTGCGTTTTCAAACTTGAACTCAGTTAAAAACTTCTTATTCTCAACTCCTGCCTTTGCAAGATGACCCTTGACCGGTTTGTTGATAAGCTTCTCTCTGGTATCACCGTAAGCGACCTGTACAGCCTCGTATCCGTCATTCTCCTCTGTCTTGACCTGTGTGACGTATACCGGACCTGCCTTCAATACTGTGACCGGTGTCATTATTCCGTTTTCATCAAACACCTGTGTCATACCGATCTTGGTTGCTACTATAGCCTTTTTCATTATCGTTTCCTCCTATAAATATACTGACCTTCCCCGGGCGGAACCTTTCTTTATAATGAAACGGTTCATCGGGGCGCTATACCTTCGGTCGTAAATGTTATCACTTCTTCATCTGAATATCGATAGCCACACCCGCAGGCAGATCAACTCTCGAAAGTGCATCAACTGTCTTCTGTGTCGGGCCGAGCACGTCGATCAGACGCTTGTGTGTTCTCTGCTCGAACTGCTCACGCGAGTCCTTATACTTATGAACCGCACGAAGGATCGTAACTACCTCCTTCTTGGTCGGCATCGGAACGGGTCCTGATACCTTGGCTCCGGTCTTGTTGACCGTGTCTACCAGCTTTGCTGCTGCACTGTCGATGATCTGATGATCATACGCCTTGAGGATGATCCTCATCTTTTGACTCTTTTTACTTGCCATAAAAATAGTCGCCTCCTTTTCGTACTATATAAAATAAGTTAGTACGACAAGCGGTGACTGTACACTCATCCGTGTGTGTCCATACCTGTTTCAAAAATATAGGCCGTTACCCATACTACCCGATAACGGTGGACTTTCACACGTTTATCTGCTCGTGGCAGAAACTATGCTACTGTACAGTGACTTGTCGTCAGGTTTAGCGGTTCGGACACTGTTTGCTGATCATGCCGAACCTCTTGACATTTACTCCCCGGAAAAACCCATCTCAAACGGCTTATGCGCCACACAGTCGGCGCATCCTGCCTCGATGGCAACCTCCCGGATCTTCGCTATCATGTCACAGCAATCGCTATTATAACGCAAGTCACTGATAATTGCAAGCTTTTTTTTAATTTTTTTACTGCTTACCCGAAAATCCCTTTAAAAAAATCCGCTATGGCATTACCTATGCCGGCAAAAAAATCACCGATCGAAGAGAATACCTTGGAAAACCAGCCCCCTGCCTCGCCGAGATCGATACCGGAGTTTGAGAGCATATCATATATGGACTGCGCGGATCTCTCCAGGGCGCCGATGTCCAGATCGAGAGACCCTATCTTTTTCATAAGCTCCATTATCTTCTGCTTTTCTTCGTCCGAAAGCGTGACTCCCACCTTGTCGGCTCCGTCCTCTATCGCCTTCATGATATCCTCGTCGGAGCTTAAATCGTCCTTGACAACGGCGTCCTTGATGACCGCCATGAGCTGCGCAGCCTTCTCCGAGCCCACGCTCTCTACCAGATCACCGGTGGTCACAAGCTCATCCACTGCCGCATCCATGGTATCATCATCCACATCCTCTCCCTGCATGGTTGAGTACGCCTTAATCGCACCGACGAGTGCAGCCGTGCCCGAGAGCTCGAACGGCCCCGCAACAGTCACGTCCGCATTGGTAAAGCCCGCCGTCGCCAACGCGTTCACATACATGGCTTCCGTGCAGAAGTTGATATTTTTGGTGGTGACCCTGATGCCGTCCTCGTTGCCGTTTTCTTCTATTTTAACAGATGAGAGCGCGCGGGTACCTATGACCGACGACGCGATGTAATCATCCAAATACTGATGCTCCTCCTCATTGGTGACCTCGATGACCTCATAGTCGGCAAGTGTATCCTCGGTCACATCCAAAAGCTTCATGACGGTCTTTTTCTCGGAATCCTTAAGGGATGCGCCAAATGCTATATACGGCTTTACCTCTGATGCAGCGCGCGCCGTCCCTCCGTCCGTCCCGACCGCAAGGCAAGCACTCATTGCCGTGACCAGACATAATACGATCGCCGATATCCTTCTCACTCTTTTTTTCATCGTCAGCCTCCATTTCCTAAGTATATAAGTTTCCTGAGTATATAATATACTTCCTTACATCGATATTATTCTCTTAAGGGCTTCCCTTGTTTTCTCGGCGGTACCAAACGCCGTAAGTCTGAAGTATCCCTCACCGCTCGGTCCAAAGCCCGATCCCGGAGTTCCTACCACATTTGCCTTTTCCAAAAGCCTGTCAAAGAAATCCCATGAGCTCACTCCGTCCGGAGTCTTCATCCAAATATAAGGAGCGTTTATTCCGCCGTATACGGTGTACCCCGCACGGGAGAGCTCCTCCCTTATCGCGGCGGCATTTTTCATATAATACTCTATCTGCTTCCTTGTCTGCTCCCTGCCCTCGCTCGAGTACACCGCCTCTCCCGCGCGCTGTATGATGTAGGGCGCGCCGTTGAACTTGGTGCCGTGTCTCCTCGCCCACAGGGAATTCAGCTGCGTGTCCGTGCCGTCATGCGAGATGAGATCCTTCGGGACCACCGTGAACCCAAGACGCATCCCCGTAAAGCCCGCATTTTTCGAAAAGCTGCGCATCTCTATCGCACAGGTCTTTGCCCCCTCGCACTCGTATATGCTGTGCGGCACGTCGGGCTCGGATATGTACGCCTCATACGCCGCGTCGTAGATGATCAGAGCCTGCTTGTCTATCGCGTAGTCGACCCACGCCTGAAGCTCAGAGCTCTTCAGCGTGGTGCCTGTCGGATTGTTCGGGCAGCATATATATATGATGTCGGGCGTCTCGTCAGGGAAATCCGGAACAAAGTTGTTGTCCTCCGTGCACGGCATATATATCACGTCCGTCCATCTCTCCCTCGATTTGTCGTAGGTTCCGGTCTTTCCCGCCATCGCGTTGGAATCCACATACACCGGATACACCGGGTCGGTCACGGCTATCCTGTTATCCGTTGCAAAAATATCTACTATATTGCCGCTGTCGCTCTTGGCACCGTCACTTATAAATATCTCATCAAGCGCTATATCCACACCTCTTGCCTTGTAATCGTTCTCCCTTATCGCACTTCGCAAAAACTCGTAGCCAAGGTCGGGCGCATAGCCGTGAAAGGTCTCGGCTCTCCCCATCTCCTCGACCGCTGCCTTCGCGGCAGCTATGATGGCAGGTGCTATCGGCTGCGTCACATCGCCTATCCCGAGGCTGATGACCTC
>DMLD01000140.1 GCA_003453515.1 Lachnospiraceae bacterium | reverse complement strand
TTCTCTGTCATCAGAAGTCATCTACGCTGCCCAAAAACTCGAAGGGATCCTCCTGGGCATCTCCATTTCCCTTGTTTTTCTTTTTACCTATGGTCATGTTCTGAAGTATCGAATCAAGTCCCTGCGGCTGAGGCTTAGCCTGAGCGGGTTCTGGCTCGAGCTCCACAACAGGAGTCGGATCAACGGGCGGTACCTCAAGCGGTGCCTGCTCAATATTTTTAACTGCCTGAATGGAGTCGTTTAGGTTTATCGTCTCTGCCTCAAGTATACTCTGAGTTTGTTCACTTGTATATGTACGTGCGCTCTGTCTGATCGCCTCTCTGTCGACCGATTTGACATCAGGCAGTACCATGGTCTTGTCAGGAATCGGTCCACTTGGTGCAGTCTCGTCGGAGAACACAAAGTCATTCTCCGGAGAAGACATATGTACACCGGAGTCCGGCATACTATCCTGCATGGTATTAGCCATATTGCCGTGCATATTAGGTGCGGTTCCCGAATAAACAGTACGTCCCGGTGCAGGACTTACCGGCTCCTCTGCGGGAGCGATCACGGGCTCAGCCTCCATGTGCGGCATCATAACGGGCGGTTCCTCGTAGGTCTGCGGCGGAACAACAGACGGCGCAGGCTCTGCAGGCTCAACACCCGTCATGGCAACAGGCTCTGCCCCATCATCATAATACGCTTCAGTACCTGCTATATCCGGAGCCTCGACCTCAAACGTAGTGCTTGATATAAGCCGCAGCTGCTCGTTGGCAGCATTCTGAAGCTGTGCCTTGTAGTTGTTGAACTGTGATACCAAAGCAAGACATTTTTCTCGAATACGGGTATACTCCGCCTCCGCAGTTCCTATGATCTGAGTTGCCTTGTTGTTGGCATCCTTCTCAATGGCTTCAGCCTTTAGTATTGCCGCATCCTTTGTCTCCTTGGAGGTCTTTTCGGCAAGCACCAAAGCCTTCTGCATGGTAGACTCTATGGAGCGGTAATACTGGATACCCTCGGTGAGAGTCTTTATTTGCTTTTTTAATTCTTCATTCTCATTGTAAAGCGCTTTGTAGTTTTCAAAGACCATGTCGAGATAATCGTCCATCTCGTATCGGTCATACTTGCGCTTAGACGTCATTATACGTTTGTTTTCTAACTCTAACGGCGACAGCATCGAGCACATCCTCCTAGAAATCCTTTTCGATCGTTGGCATCATCATGGAAACAGTTCCCTCGTTTATCGAGAGCGAGTCGCTGTTGATATCAATGTTCTCCGGTGAAAAGATAAAGATATACTTTGCGATCTGATTGTATTTGCCGTTTATGGCATATATACAACCGCTGATAAAATCCATGACTCTCTGTGCATCATCAGGATCAAACTCCTCGAGATTTACAACGACCGGACGACCGGACAAAAGCTTGTTACATATCTCCTGAGAATCCTCAAAAGATGTCGGCGAAATAATATTAACCTGCATTGCTGGCTTCATAGGCACCACCTTTGAACGGGAATTGAGAAAACCTGATCTGCGAGATCCTGAATCCTCGTCATCAGTATCATCATTCTTAGTATTGGAAAAGCTGCGGCGCTTCTCCTTCTCCGGCTGAGTATCCTTCTCCTCTTCCTCGTAATACTCATCCTCATCATACTCATCTCCGTCATCCAAACGGAAAAAATTCAAAACACCGTTTAAACCCATACCTGTTTCATCCTTTCTGATAAATTCTGCTTCCAAAGATACCGGTTCCCACTCTCACAAAAGTTGCTCCCTCCTCAATGGCTACTTCAAAGTCACCGGTCATCCCCATAGACAATTCACTCATATCTATATTATCGTAGTTTTTTGCGTTCATGTCAATAAGTAATTTCTTTAATTTTATAAAAATATTCCGATTTTCTTCCGGATCTTCAGTATATGGAGCGATTGTCATCAAACCCTTGACCCTCAAATTGGCAAATTTTGCGATTTCGGGCAAAAATGACTCCACATCTTGTGGCGATAATCCGAATTTTGACTCCTCTCCTGCCACGTTGACCTCAATCAATACATCAGCTATAAGCCCTGCCTTTTTAAACTGCCTGTCGATCTCCCCGGCAAGCTTCAGGGAATCGACGGAGTGGATCATTTTTACCTTGCCGGGAAGCATCCTGACCTTATTTGTCTGCAAATGTCCTATCATATGCCAGTCAAGATCCTTATCTATCTCGTCATGCTTTGAGACAAGCTCCTGCACCTTGTTCTCGCCAAAGACATGAATCCCGTGATCTATTGCCTCTTCTATCATGGAGACGGGCTTGGTCTTGCTCACTGCTATAAGCGTCACCTCGCTTCTGTCTCTCCCGGCACGCTTGCATGCCTCACATATCCTTCTTTCCACATCATCAAGATTATCTGCTATCTCACTCATGATACTCTCTCCTTTTAAGTATAGTTTTATATAGAAACAGTGGTCAATTAATCGATAAAATCATCATCATTTAACTCCTCCGGATCCACGACTATGTGATCAAACGCTGCCAAGCCATCCTTCGTGGTATCGGATATGATAGAGTATTCCATGTTCTGATACAGGACATCGACCGGCTTGAACCGGCAAAAGCCCTCGTTGACGCTGTAGACTCCCGTCCTTTCCTGCTTGTTGTTGAGCGTATAATATCCGCCGTTTCCCGATATGAGGGTATCTCCCGCCGCAAGCCTGTCATCGCGGATATAGCACCTGTCGTCGACGGTATATGAGGATATCACATCTATGTTTTCAACATCCTTTTTGTTATCCTCTCCCACTACCTGCTTTATCACGGTATTTTTCCCGTTGCTGTTCGTGATAAATTCCGGCGGTATCTCATAGTATTCCTTTTTCAAGATGGATGAGTTCGGTATCTTGAGCCCCTTTGCCTGTCTGAGTCCAAACTCTATGCGCAGGAAACGGTCATTTATATAGCGCTCCATAAAGCGTGATGTTGTCAGGCGGATCAGATGGTGCGTTCCGTTTACAAGGTGCTCGATGGACGCATTAAAGGAAATATCGTCCTTTACCACGGTCACCCTTACCGACTGCTCATCCTTGAGCGACTCGTAGTAATCCTCATCAAGCTCGGCTATGAGCGACCAGTCGTTTGATGTGACAAGCTTGTATACGGGATCCCCCTGACCGACAAAGCCGCTTGAGGCGACCTGATGACGTTCGATCTGACCGTTTTTGCCAAGCAGCTCCGGTGTTATGGATTCCAGCTCGACCGTCTCATAGCCGTCGGTATAGTAGGACACGACACCGCTCTTGGCTGTCTTATACTTTCTGTAGGCGGAACTGTTCCCGTCAGCCTTCAGCTGCTTTTTCAATGCCTTATACAGGTTAGCTCTGCTGTGTTCGAGTATCGTGTTGTTGATCGCAAAATGAAAATCGCTAACCTTCTGATAATCAGCCATATTAAAGCTGTTGTAAAAGGTGTCGATCTGCTCGCGTATCGGCGCTATCCTCGTAGACGTCTCGGAGGATGACCTCAGATCCCCGAGGATACCTCTGAGAGAATCATCGTCGTCCAAGGTATATATCACATCGCCCTTTCCTATTCTCGTTCCTTCCGGGATGTAATAATTGATATATCCGGAATCATCGGAGGTCACGATCTCCTCATCACGCATTATATAAGCAAATAATGGAGAATCATCAGATATTTCGGAGGTATTGACCTCGTATATTGACACATGATCCTTTGAAAAATAGTTCCATGCCAGTATGATAAGATAAAATATTATCAAAAGGGTCAGGAAAAAAGCGATCCCAGGCTGAAACCGACGTCGCATTTTAAGAATATTGGAATTATTTACATCCTTACCAGCTCGCGCCAATCAAGATCACCTCTTTCCAGCGCTTTTATCAACAGCTCTGCTGTAGCCACATTGGTGGCAAGCGGTATATTATGTACATCACAGAGCTGAAAAATATTATTAAAATCAGGCTCATGCGATTTGGGCGTCAGAGGATCACGCAAAAATATCACAAGATCGATCTCATTGTTTTCGATCTGTGCTCCCAGCTGTTTTTCGCCGCCTAGATGGCCTGCCAAAAACTTGTGAACAGAGAGATTGGTCACCTCTTCAACCAGCCTGCCCGTGGTTCCTGTCGCAAATACAGTGTGCTTGCTCAGTATCCCGTGGTAAGCAATACAAAAATTTTGCATGAGAATTTTTTTTGAGTCGTGTGCTATCAGTCCGATATTCATATCCCTTGTCCCTTCCCGTATCATATACCCTTATCCCTTTGCGGCGGAAGCTCCGCCAATCACCGTCTTGCCGGTTGTATGCCTATATTTATCAGTATACCGACTGCCATCATCGAGCTTAGGAGCGATGTCAGCCCGCTGCTCAAAAACGGAAGCGGAAGCCCCGTATTTGGAAGTATGGAGGTCGCTACACCGATGTTAAAGAATACCTGGATCGTGAACATGGTCCCGATCCCTATCGCGATCATCATACCCAGATAATCTCTGGCTCTCTTGGCTGTGATAAAGCACTTAATGATGACGACTGACAAAAGCGCAAGTATACACATACAGCCTATGAATCCGAATTCCTCGCTGATCGGCGTCCATATAAAATCCGAATCCCTTACGGCGACGTTGTTATAATTCCTTATGGTCGAATCCGAATCCAGCATCATTTTACCGTACAGCTTGCCCGATGCTATGGATATAACGGAGTTTTTTTGCTGGAACATGGTCCCGAGCGCTTCCTCCTCAGGATGCAAAAACCCGACTATTCTCGCTACCTGATACTTGTTTAAAAACAGCTTCTCTCCGGGCGTAGTTATATACCAGAAAAATGCAATGACGGAGGGTATGACTATCGCCGCGACCGGTCCGAGTATCCTTGCGCCTATCCCCGAGCTGATAAGCATCATCACAAGTATCATTATGATTACCATACTTGATGAGAGATCAGACTGCACAAGTATAAAGCCGGTCGGGATAAGCGTGATCAGACATGCAAGGAAAAATGTTTTCCAGCTTTTTAAATTCAGGCTTTCCTTTTCGACACATCTGTTAAAAAACGCCGCCAGTGTAAGTATTATAACTATCTTGCAAACCTCGGACGGCTGAAAATACAGAGGTCCCATATCGAGCCATCTGAACGAGTTCGTTGACAGGTCGGTACCCCAGGGCGTGAACCTCGTTGCAATGACCAACAACGTGGCAATTACATAAAAGAACAGACAAAATCTGCATAACGTATGATAGTCGATTATCGATAAAACAAGCATTGTCACAAAGCATAACACCAAACCGAAAACCTGCTTGCCCATTGAGAAGTTATTTAAAACTCTTGAAACAATGAAAGTGGATATAAATGACAATATCAAAACCACCACGATCAGGGAAAGATCGTAGTTCTTCCAATTATACCTTTTGGCGGCAAGCCAGTTAAGTATCTTTATATCGGGCATTTGTCCATCCTTCTTCCTTAGTCTCTGACCGCATCCGTTGAAAGAGCCGGCAGAGATACCTTTTTCCTGAGCAGATCATCTCTTGATGTCTTGTCATAATAGTATTTATAAACATTGCTTGCAAGCTCCGCGGCATTTCCTGATGTATAACCGTTGGGGATCTGCACTGTCACGGATATCTCGGGTGACTCGTACGGTGCAAAGCTTACAAACAGGGCGTGGTTAGGCTCGTTATCCGTGATCTGCGCCGTACCGGTCTTTCCCGCAACGGATACAGGGAGCTTGTCAAACAGCTTTGTTACGCTTCCCGAGTCGATCACTCTTCTCATACCTGTCCTGATAGCGGTAAGTGTTTGGGGCGAGAGTGAAAGCTTATCCTTTACATTTGCCTTGTTTTTGGAGACCTTACCGGATATGACATCCTTTGTTTTGTCAACCAGCGTCAGATCATAGCAGGTACCGCCGTTGGCAAGGGTCGTGACATATCTTGACAGCTGCGACGGAGTGTAGCTGTTGGAGCCCTGTCCGATCGAGGATCTGACTACATCGACATCCGAAAAGGTCGGCTCTGCCTCGGAGACCTCGACACCCGACTTCGATGTCAGACCGTACATATCGGCGTATTTTCTGAGCCTTTGCAGACCCTTCTCGTTGTCGACCACATTTTTATGACCATTACCAAGCAGATAACCCATTTCATAGAAAAAGTAGTTGCACGAGTGCTGTATCGCCTGTGTTACATTTATATTTCCGTGTCCCACGCTTGACCAGCAATTGGGCCACGGGCGGTTGATCTTGTCAAAGGTCACCTTATCCTTGACCTTGGTATACGGATCTATGAATTCTTCCTCCAATACGGTGGTCGCCGTGACCATCTTAAAGGTCGATCCCGGCGCGGTCTTTTGCTGCGTCGCGCGGTTGAGAAGCGCAAACGCGGAGCTGTTGGATATCTTTGAGTAGTAATCGCTGTCAACCGAATTTGCGAATTTATTGTTGTCGTAGCTCGGATAAGATACCATCGACAAAACCTTACCGGTCTTCACATCGGTTATAACGACCGAGCATGCACACGGTGTCAGACCGAGCTCGCCCACAGGAAGCTCCATCGAGGTTATTATCTCGCGGATAAATGAATACGGAGAGATCATACTGCTCTCGATCTCGGCGTATTTATCCTTATTCATTTTTATGACCTTCTGGTCGTAGAGCAGCAGACATATCTCACTTCCGCTTATCCTGCCCGAATCGACCATCACATGATATACCTTTTTATCAAATGCCTGATCATCATTCAGCTCTTCGATGATATAGGCGCTCAGCTTTTCAAACACCTCTTCCTGACTGTAATAATTGGCATCGATGTCAAGGTTTTCAAGATTTATCCAGTTGTTCCGGATCGCATATACTATAAATTCACTAAGTGAGATCTCGTTGTCGTAATATTTTCTGTAGGTCTTGTCAGTAGTATCCATATTTTTCTGGTCTATGACATTGTTGTTCTTAAGCATCGTAAAGATGTAATCCATATACGACCTTACTGCCTCGGACAGAGCTTTCATCGCCCTGGTATTGTTATAAGTAAGCTCTGACGAGATCTGCTTCAGCGCCTTTTTCTTAACATCAGAAAACCTCGTATATATCCTTTTTTCCAGAGGCGTAGCCTTGCCCGAGGAAAAATGTGTTACATCGACAATACTGTTTTGCAGTATCGCGTCGTAAACATCATATATCGAAACAAGGATACCGGATGCCTTCTTTCCCTTGGTACCGTGGGATTTGGAGTCGGTAAGCTTTGAAAGAAGTATACCCGCGACCTCCTTTGCAGCCATGGTATAGGTCGCCTTTTGCAGCTCGGAATCGATGGAAAGATATATATCGCTTCCGGAAACAGGATCCTTTGTTCTTGACTGCTGGATTATACGTGACGAGGAATCAAGCACAAGAGTCTCCTCTCCCTTGCTTCCCTTCAGGATATCCTCATACTCCTTCTCGATACCCGTCTTACCTATCTGATCCGATGCGGAGTACTCGTTTTCCTTATCCGAATACTCATATTGCTCCAGGGTCTCGGCAG